>NZ_BAAABL010000050.1:0-58539 GCF_039520965.1 Halarchaeum salinum | reverse complement strand
CTGGGCGGAGGGATACGAACTGCACTCCTGAGACTTATGGGTAAGAGACAGGACTAACGTCGTGGGCTTCCTCGTTCTCCGACAGGACGTTCACCGCAACTGGCGGCAAAGCGGTCCCAGTCTCCGGAGGCGTTCGGTTCTACCCATCCCGACCATCCGAGAGACTACTACGGAACTTGATAAAATGTTGTCAGATTTATCTCACAACTGACGTCGTGGGTGTTCTCCTCGATTTCGGGTAGTGGGCTGTGACGAACCTGGATGTTCGACTACCAGGGGTGTCAACTACCCCACCCTACTTCGCTCACCCTGACGGGTTCGCTCGTGGCGGGTGGGGGTTGTCCGTGAACTCGGTCTCGAACCCAGCAGGGTAGCCGTTGAACCACGGTCGCAGCAGAGCTACTCCCTGATTCAACTCCCTTCGCGCCGCTCGCCAGCCTCGCTTCGTTCGGCAGAACTCACGGGCGCGAAGGGATTTGAACCCTCGGCATCTTGGTCCGGAACCAAGTGCTCTGTCCACTGAGCTACGCGCCCTCACCACCCAATAGTCGGAGCGGCGGTAAAACGATTGTGAAGCGCGCGGCGCGACGACGCGGACGTTCAAACGGGAGGGCGCGACCACGGACCACCCGTGACGTGACGCCGATCACGGACCGGAGAGCGAAACCGGCGGCGAATCGGTCCGTGCGCGCCCCCGCCGCCTGCACGCCACAGACGTAGCGGTTGCTCGCCCAGTCGTCCCGAGCGACCTCGTGCCCCGCAGCGACGCCGCTCAGCCAGTAACGTTGCCCTCACTCCGTTCGGGCAACGTCGTGCCTCACGGGTCGCAGGCTTCCCGTTCGGCTAATGTCGCCCTCACTCGCTTCGCTCGTTGCGGGCAACGTCGTGCCGCCCGAAGCCGTAGCGGAGCCGGTTGGCGAGCCGCCGCGAGAACTTCGCGTCGACCCGCGAGTCGAAGCGCTCGCCGAGCGCCTCGTAGATGAGCGGGATCGCGACTTCCTGTTCGAGCGACTCCTGCACCGTCCACGTCCCCGTCGAGCCGCCCGCGATGTGGTCCGCGACGGTGCCGAGATCCGTCCCCTCCTCGCGGAACGCCTCCTCGCAGAGTTCGAGCAGCCACGACCGGATCACCGCGCCGTTGTTCCACGTCCGCGCGACGGCCTCAAGGTCGAGGTCGTAGCGGCCCTCGTGGAGGAGCTCGAAGCCCTCGCCGTAGGTCTGCATGAGCGCGTACTCAACGCCGTTGTGGACCATCTTCACGTAGTGGCCGCTCCCGGCGGGCCCCATCCGGTCGTGGCCCTGCGGCCCGGTCGCGACGGCGTCGAAGACCGGCACGAGCTCGTCGTACGCCCACTGGGGGCCACCGACCATGAGCGAGAAGCCGAGTTCCGCGCCCGCGGGGCCGCCCGAGGTCCCACAGTCGAGATACGCGGCGTCGATCGCCTCGGCACGGCGCGTCGAATCCTCGAAGTGTGAGTTCCCGCCGTCGACGACGACGTCGTCCTCGTCAAGGTGGGGTTCGAGTTCCTCCAGCGCGGCGTCCACGGGGTCGCCCGCGGGGACCATCAGCCAGATCCGTTTCTCCGCGCCTAGCTGATCGGCAACGGCTTCGATGCTGTTCGCGGGCGTCGCGCCCGCGTCGGCCGCGTCCGCGACCGCGTCCTCGTCGATGTCGAACGCGACCACGTCGTGGCCCGCGTCGAGGACCCGATCAACGACGATGCGCCCCATCCGGCCGAGCCCGATGACGCCGAGTTCCATACGCGTGTGTCCCGCGGCGCGACCGTAGGGGTTGCGGTTCCGCCGGGTAACCTAAAAAGTCGGTGGGCTATCAGGGCGAACAACGGTATCAATACAGTAACCATCACAACGCGAACTATTCATGAATCGGTCGAAGCGGCCCGGAGCGGGCATGAAACGGATAGCCCGAGACACGCGACGTGTGTTAGATACTCAACTGGCGGTAGACGGGCCAGAACGTCCAAAAACAGAGGATGCGGCCATTAGGCTTTAGAGTCGAGAGCGCTAGAGATGACAGTATGCGAAAAGAAATGCTGGCGGTCGGCCTGGCACTGACGCTCGTCGCGACGGCGTTCGGCGCGAGCGCCTTCACGAGCGCGAGCGTAGACGTGAACTCCAACATGCAGGTCGCAGCCGACGAGAACGCGCTAATCGGTCTGCAAGACCAGAGTTCAGGGGATATCGTCGACACGACGGGCAACCGACTCGTCATCAACACGTCGACCGGGACAGCTGAGGGTCTCAACCAAAACTCGACCGTCGAAATCGGGAACTACGACAACATCCAGAACGGTTTCGCGGAGAATGACTCCGCATTCAGTATTACAAACAACGCGGGCGAAGAGCGGGACTTCACGCTGAGCTACACCGGCTACTCAGAGACTAACGGCGTTGAAAACGTGAACTTCACAGTAGTCGACAAGGGGACAGGCATCGTCGACAGCGCCAACGAAACGAACGACGCAACCGTGAACTCCGTCGGCACCAATTCGACACGATACGTCCTCGTTCGTATCAACACGACCGGGATCAGCTCTACGGGAGACCTCAACGGCACGCTGAAAGTCGAGGCAACGCCCAGTAGCCCCTAACGGCGCTGACACCGCGTCCCGAGTAGCGTAAGTAGTTCCGAACCGACTCTTCCTTTCGTGCGTCGCGCTCTCGTCGTCCTGTTGCTCGTCGCCGCCGCGCTGATAGCGGCACCAGCGAGCGCGCCGGTGAGCGCGACCTACGTCTACTCGGACAGCATGTCGCCGACGATCCCGGAGAACGGCGGGTTCCTCATCGTTCCCGCGGGCGACGTCCACACCGGCGAGATCGTGCTGTTCGAGGGCGGGCCGGGCGGGAGCGGCTACACCGCTCACCGAATCGTCGAGGAGACGCCACAGGGGTTCGTAACGAAGGGCGACAACAACAATATCGCCGACCAGCGCGCGGGCTACCCGTACGTCCAGCGCTCGGAAATTCACGGACAGGTGTTCGGCGTCGGCGGGAGCCCGCTTGTCGTCCCCCAGCTCGGCCTCGTCGTCCAGTTCGTGCGGGCGAACGAGTTCCTCCTCTTGGGCCTCGGCGCGCTCGCCTTCCTGTTCTCGTGGCGGACGGATGGTGGCGGGTCGAGTCGCAGCGGCGGTGATCGCCCGATCTCCAGCCACCGAATGCTCGCGCTGACGGCGATCGCGGTGCTCGTCGGCCTGACGACGGTCACGACGGTCGGCGCGACCACCACGCAGATGACGTTCTCGATACAGGACGACCCGGCCGCGCAGGCACCCGCGCCGATCATCGAAGCCGGGACGTCGCACACCGTGAACGCGACGTTCAGCCCGCCGGCGGAGAGCCCGATTACGACGCGCGTCGCCAACGCGCGGGGGGCGCGCATCGTCGACCGGACGCTAAAGGAGTCAGGCGAGACGTATCGCGTGCGAATCCCGCCACAGCAAGAAGTCGGGCAGTACCACGCCCGCATCTCCGTCCGTCGGTATCCGGCCGTCCTGCCACGCGGGGCGACGCGGGCGCTCGCGAACGTCCACCCGCTGCTGGCCGCGCTAATCACCAACGGGATCGTCACCGGTGCGTTCTACCTCGTCGCGTTGCTCGTGCTCGGACCGGACGTCCCGATGCGTTCGAGCGAACTCCGCGCGTTCGGACTGTGGCGGTGATGAGGGGCCGAGGGACCTAAGAAACCCCTCGCCGTATCGCGTCACAGTGTCACTACTCCGCCGCGCCCGACTGCAGGTCGAGCACCTCCTCGCACGCCGAGGGGCCGCCGTCGCGGCCGTCCTCCTCGTCGTCGGCGTGCTCGGCCTCGCCGCGGCCGGCTGGATCTACACCCATCCGGGGACGACGCGCGTCGCCGAGTCCTCGACCGCGCTCGACGTGCAGGCCGAGACGCACACGAGCGGGCTCATCACCGGGGACAACACCGTCTATCCCGCCGGCCAGCGGGTCCAGGACCGCCCCGTCTATTTCCGCGCGTCGACGTCCGACTTCAGGTTCAGCGCGGTAGCGACCCCGCAAACGGCCGAGCGCGGCGGCGAGTTCACCCAACGGATCGCGATCCGTCGCACCGCGTCGCGGGACGGGAACGTCTTCTACCGCGATACACGAGTGCTTGCGTCCGCGTCGGCGCGGAACGCGAGCGTGCAAACCACGGCGTCGCTCGACATCACGGCGATCGAGAACCGGACCGCAGCGCTCGAACAGCGGATCGGCGACGCCGGATCGGTCTCCGAGCGGCTGGTCGTCTCCCTCTCCTATCAGACGCCGCGCTACGAGGGGACGAAGAACGCCACGGCGACTATCGAGCGCGGCGAGACGTGGTTCGACGTCGCGACGCCGACGCTCTCGGTGACGCGCGACGTGACGACCACGCGCGTCCACGCGTCGTCTCCCGACTGGCGCGCCGTCGCCGCGCTCGGCGGTGCCGGTGCCCTCTGTGTACTCGTCGCGCTCCTCGTCGCCGGTCTCTACTGGCGTCGCTACCGGGACGCGGAGCCCGAGCCCTACCGGGAGGCGCTCGTCGCGCTCGTCTACCGGGAGTGGATTTCGGAGGGAACGGCACCGTCCGGGGCGGCCGAGCGGACGGTCCACATGGACTCGCTCGTCGACCTCGTGGACGTCGCCATCGACACCGACCGGCGCGTCGTCCACGACACGGACGCAGGGACCTACTACGTCATCGACGACGCGGCGACGTACACGTACACGCCGTCCCGACAGCCAGTGGACGTATCAACGGGCACGGCGTAACGAGGGGACGATGCTACGGGCACCGCGTCGACGCCGCGGCGGCGGCGGGCCGCGCGTCGGCACCGTCGTTCTTATTGCCGTTCTCGTCGGGCTCGTCGCCGTCGCCACCGTCGGCCCCGTCTCCTCGTTCACGGTCGCCAGCGTCGACCGAACGTCGAACCTCGGCGTCGCGAACGACGGGAACGCGACGGTCGGGCTCGCTCTCGCGACTTCGGTGCCCACGGGTGAAACGAGCCGGACGCTCACCGCGACGAACCGGCTGAATCAGACGCTCGCCGTCACCGTCTCGCTCGTCAACGGGTCGAGCGGCGATGCGACCCTTCACGCCGGCGGATCGAGCGGTGACAGCGTCTCGGCGTCGCTCGCACCGGGCGAGACGACGAGCGTCGACGCCGCCGTGGACTGCGGTGCCGACGCCCTCCACCTCTCGATCACCGCGACGAACGGCTCGTTCCGGTTCCACGCGATCCGCACGGTGGAGACCGTCGCGCGCTGCGGCGACGACACCGTCAGCCGGTCGCTCGTCTACGTGAATACCGCGGGCGAGCTCCGCACGCTCGCCGGCCCGAACGCCGCGCCGACGAGTTACAGCGTGACCCCCGAGACCATCGGTCCCGCGACGGTCGATTTCGACGGCGACGGCACAGCGGACGTCCCGTACTCACCCGACGGGTCGACGATCGCGCTGACGGACGGCGACGGCGCGCGGACGCTGAACGGGACCCTCTACGGCACGCCGAGCCGACTCTGGGCGGGGGCGTGGAACGGGAGCGGCGACGCCGTCTACTACGCGAGCACCGCGAAGAACGTCACGCGCGTCCGTCCCGGCGGCCGGCCGACGACGGCGGTAGTAGTTAGCTCGACGACGCCGAAAGCAGTCGTCGGCGTCGCGGACGTCGCGGGCGATTCGGCCCGCGAACTCGTCTTCGTCGGTGGCAGTCAACAGCTCCGCTTCGCGTACGAGAACGGAACGACTGTGCAGACAGCCCCGTCTGCGGCGACGGGCGACGCCGTCGGCACGCCGACCGACTTCGACGGTAACGGGCACGTTCGCGTCCCCATCGTCGACGGCTCGAACGCCCTCCGGCTCGCGCAGGTGAAGGACAACGGAGCGCAGACGACAAAACTTGTCGGCGGCGTCGAGAAGACCGGCGTCGCGTCCCTCGACTGGGACGGCGACGGCACACCGGAGATCCTCTACGTGGATGCGTCGTCGCATCGCCTCATGTACGTCGACGACGTGACGGGGGCGGCGACGACGCACCGCGTGCAGAGCGCGAACGGGAACGTGACAGTCGGCGGCGTCGGCGTGGCCTGACGGACGAGAAGGAAAGGGCTACCGGTCGACCGGGCGCTTCGGGATGATGCGGGGTTCCTCGCCGTATTCGACGCTCGCCACGACGCCGAAGACCTCGGCGAGGAGCTCCTCGCAGACGACGTCCTTCGGGCGGCCCCAGTCGTAGATATCGCCGTCACGCAGCGCGACGAGATAGTCCGCGAAGCGCGCGGCCTGCGTGAGGTCGTGGAGGACGATGCAGACGGTGACGCCGCGCTCCTCGTTGAGCGTTCGGATGACGTCCATCACCTGCAGTTGGTGACGGAGGTCGAGGTAGGTCGTCGGCTCGTCGAGGAGGAGCGTGTCCGTCTCCTGTGCGAGCGCCATCGCGATGCGGACGAGCTGACGCTGCCCGCCGCTGAGGCTCCCGACGTCCTGCTCGCGGAGGTGGTCGACGCCCGCGAGGTCGATCGCGCGCTCGACTGCCTCTTCGTCCTCCATCGTTTTGCCTTCGAGGAACCCCTTGTGCGGGTATCGCCCGTGATGGACGAGTTCCTCGACGGTGAGGTCGCCGGGAGTGGAGCCGTGCTGGGAGAGCATCCCGAGTTCGCGCGCGAACTCCTTCGATCCGTACTCGGCGATGGCCTTCCCATTGAGGAGGATATCGCCCGCGTCGGCGTCGAGGTGGCGCGCAAGCGCCTTCAGGAGCGTGCTCTTCCCGCTCCCGTTCGGCCCGACGAGCGCCGTGACCTCGCCTTCGGGGATGACGAGCGTGTCGGTGTCGATGACCGGCTGTTCGAGGCTGGGATAGCCGATCTCGAGATCGCTCGCGTGGAGCTTCGCGTCGCCGCTCTCGGTCTGTCGGTCGGTTCGTCGCTCGATCCGGTCTCGGGGTGTGGAATCTGTCTGTGACATCTCTAGAACTCGCTGAAGTCGCCGTGTCGCCGCATAAGGTAGAGGAAGTACGGGCCGCCGATGATGCCGGTGACGACCCCGACCGGCACCTGGATCGGCATGAGCGCGAGGCGTGCGATGACGTCGGCGACGAGGACGAGCGCGGGCCCGAGGAAGAGCGAGCCGACGACGAGCCGGCGGTAGTCGCTCCCGACGATGGTGCGCGCCGCGTGCGGCACGACGAGGCCGACGAACCCCACCAACCCGGCGACGGCGACCGCGGTCGCGGCGGCGAGGATGGCGAGCGTCGAGAGCCCGAGCCGAACGTATTCGACCGGCATCCCGAGCGAACGCGCGGTCTCCTCGCCGAGCAACAAAACGTTCAGGTGCCGCGAGGCGAGGAGCAGGACGGGGACGACGATGAGCGTCGGCACGATCGCGAGGCGAAACTGCGGCCACCCGACGCCCGTGAGCGACCCCGTGGTCCACGCGATAGCGGTCTTCACCGCGGCGTTACTGTCGAGGAAGTAGAACAGTCCCGTCTGGAGGGACTGGAAGACGGTGGCGACAACGACACCGGCGAGCACGAGGCGCACCGGGTTCGTCCCACCCTGCCACGCGATGAGGTAGACGAGGGCGAACGCGATCAACCCGCCGGCCGCGGCGGCGAACGGGAGGACGTACGTCGCACCTGCGAAGAAGACGAGCGTGATGAGGACGGCGAGGCCGGCCCCGCCGCTGACGCCGAGGATGTACGGGCTCGCGAGCTCGTTGCGCGTGACGGCCTGAAAGACGGCCCCGGAGATGGAGAGGTTGATGCCGACGAGCGCCGCGATGAAGACGCGGGGCATCCGGAGACTCCAGATGATGACGGCGCTCTGCGAGAGCGTGTCCGGGAAGTCGCCACCGGTGAAGATAGCGAGCCAGACGGCCGGGTCGAAGAGGATCGCTGGGTCGGTGAGGACGTCGTACGTCACGCCGAGCGGTGTCGGGTACGACCCCTGAGAAACCTGGACGAACGCGGCGAGGAAGGCGACGACGACGCTTCCCACGATAAGGGATGCCAACCGCCGATCGCGAGAGTCGAGTCGAGCGTATGCCTTCACCGACCGCGTCGACACGTCCATCACACCTATTTTGTTTAGGGGACCCTAAATCTATTGCGATACGCTCAGAGCGATCCGGCGACGATGTCGGCGACGCGATCGCGATCGAAGAGCGTCTCGTCGTGGTCGTAGAGCTGGCTCGCACCGCGCTCGGTGAGTACGAGGTTGCTAATCGGGCCCTGGTAGAGCGGGCCGCCCCGATAGACGTTCCCGTTCTGGACCGCGGTGAGTTCGCTTGCGACCTCGTGCTCCTTCATGAAGGAAACGACGGTGTTCTGGAACTCCGCGGCGGTCTGGGCTTCGTGCCCGCGCAGGAGGAGGTACTCGGGGTCGATCTTGAGCAGCGTCTCGTAGTCGATGTTCCCCCGGGACGCGTGGAAGTCCTTCACGCTCGTCTCCGCGAGCGCGTCGCGGACGTTCAGGTCGCGCCACTGCTTGAAGCTCGTCCCGTCGTTGACGAGGTAGGGGAGGAACGACGTCGGTTCGTTCCCCGTGGCCCACAGTACCGCGACCTGGGGGCGTTCGGCGTCGCTCGTCGGCACGAAGTCGGTGAGCGACTGCTGGAAATCGTCGTGGAGGGACGCAAACGCCTGGTATCTATCGGTTCGCTGAAAGAGCGCTGCGACCTTCTCGAAGGCCTCGTAGAGCGAGTAATACTGATAGCCCTCGTGCCACGCGTAGCCCCGCGAGAAGATGGAGTTCCCGTAGAACGGCGCGACGTTCTCCTCGATGTCCTGGATGTCCGACTTGGACCAGCCCTTGAAGCGGTTGAGCAGGAAGTTCGGGTCCTGAACGTGGATGTCGGCGTCGAGGGAGTAGTAGCACTCCTTCGAGACGCCGTCCTGGTAGAGCGAGAGCATGTCGCTCGTGTCGACGGAGACGCCGTCGATCCCGTCGTAGTAGGTCGTGTGCCAGCGGTTCGTGAGCCAGAGGGCCTCCGGCTCGTCGAGGCCGAGCGCGATCCCCATGTCGGCGTAGCTCCCGTTGTTCGCGACCCACGTCTCGGGGACACTCTCGATGGGGACGTCGCCCATCGGTTCGGTCGTGTAGACGGCGTGCGTCGATTCGCTCGTGGTGCTGGTCGTACTGGTGCTCGTACTCCCGCCGTCACCGGTTCCGGTACAGCCCGCGAGCGCCGTGCCGAGGGTTGCCCCGCCGACGCCGAGGAACGTTCGCCTGTCCATATGTTTTAGGCCAACCTAAAGAACAAAAATCCGTCGGTATAGCGTCGAGCGCGGGACGGGAACCTTTTTAGGGAGCGCGGGCATCCGTCGGAGTATGCGCGTCGCTGTCGCCGTAGTACGTCGGTAAATACCGACCCGTTTCTGGCGCGCGTCGAAACGCTACCCCGACAGCGACGACTTCAGAGCCATGACCCAGGTGCCCGACGACTACGACCCCGCGGAACTCGAACCGCGCCTCCAGCAGCGCTGGCTGGACGACGAAACGTATCGCTTCGACGGCGACGCGAACGACCCCGACACCGCGTACGTCGTCGACACGCCGCCGCCGTACCCGACCGGCGAACTGCACATCGGCCACGCGCTCAACTGGTCGTACATGGACTTCGCCGCGCGCTTCCACCGCCTCCAGGGCGACGACGTCCTCTTCCCGCAGGGGTGGGACTGCCACGGGCTCCCGACCGAAGTGAAAGTCGAGGAGAACGAGGGCATCCAGCGCACGGACGTCCCACGCGACGAGTTCCGCGAGATGTGCGTCGAGCACACCCGCCACCAGATCGACTCGATGAAGGAGACGATGCGCGAACTCGGCTTCAGTCAGGACTGGAACGCCGAGTTCCGCACGATGGACCCCGAATACTGGGGGAAGACCCAGCAGTCCTTCGTCGAGATGGCCGACGACGACCTCGTCTACCGCGACGAACACCCCGTCAACTGGTGTCCGCGCTGTGGCACCGCGATCGCCGACGCCGAAGTCGAACCGATCGATCGCGAAGGTACCCTCCACTACGTCACCTTCCCCGGCGCGGGGAACGACGACGTGGAGATCGCCACCACCCGCCCCGAACTGCTCGCGGCCTGCGTCGCCATCGCGGTCCATCCGGACGACGAGCGCTACGACGGGCGCGAGGACGACACCTTCGAGGTGCCGCTCTTCGGCCACGAGGTCGAGCTCATCGAGGACGAGGACGTCGACCAGGAGTTCGGCAGCGGTGCCGTCATGATCTGTACGTTCGGGGACAAACAGGACGTGACGTGGTGGGCCGAACACGACCTCGACCTGCGCGCCGTCTTCACCGAGGACGGCCACCTGAACGAGGACGCGGGTGACTACGCCGGCCTCACCATCGACGAAGCGAAAGAGGCCGTCGCCGACGACCTCGACGACGAGGGCTACCTCAACGACACCGAACCAACCGAGCAGTCCGTCGGCGCGTGCTGGCGCTGTGACACCCCCATCGAGATCCTCTCGAAGGAACAGTGGTTCGTAGAGGTTGACAAGGAGGCCATCCTCGAGCGCGCCGACGAGGTCGAGTGGATCCCCGAGCACATGCAACAGCGCCTCGTCGAGTGGACCGAGGGGATGGACTGGGACTGGGTGATTAGTCGCCAGCGCGTCTTCGCGACGCCGATCCCCGCCTGGGAGTGCAACGACTGTGGCCACTGGCACATCGCCACCGACGACGAGACGCCCGTCGATCCGACCGAAGAACCCCCGGCCGTGGGGAGTTGCCCCGAGTGTGGGGGCGAGTCGTGGACCGGCGAGACCGACGTCATGGACACCTGGATGGACTCCTCCATCACGCCGCTCCACCTCTCCGGGTGGCCGCTCGACATCGACTTAGCGGAGTTCGAACCCGTCTCCCTGCGTCCGCAGGGTCACGACATCATCCGGACGTGGGCGTTCTACACGCTCCTGCGTACCGGCGAACTCACCGGTGAGAAGCCGTGGGAGAACGTCCTCGTCAACGGCATGGTGTTCGGTCCCGACGGCAACAAGATGAGCAAAAGCCGGGGGAACACCGTCAGCCCCGAGGAGGCCGTCGAGGAGTACAGCGCGGACGCCGCCCGGCAGGCGCTCGCGCTCGGCGGCCAGCCCGGCAGCGACGTCCAGTTCCAGTGGAAGGAGGTCAAATCCGCCTCGCGCTTCCTCACGAAGCTCTGGAACATCGTCAAGTTCGCGAGCGGCCACTTCGACGAGGACACGCCCGACATCGCCGACCCCGCCTACCGCGACGCCGACGACTGGATCCGCGCGAAGGCGACGCGCGTCGCGAGCGACGTCGAGGCCGAGATGGAGGCCTACCGCTTTGACGCCGCCCTCCGCGAGCTCCGTGAGTTCGCGTGGAACGACCTCGCAGACGACTACGTCGAACTCGCCAAGGGACGGCTCTACAACGGCCGCCCCGGCGAGCGCGACGCCGCGCGGAAGGCCCTCTACGACGTCGTCTCGGTCGTCACGCGCCTGCTCGCCCCGTTCAGTCCGCACCTCGCCGACGAGATCTGGACCCATCTCCCCGGCACCGAGGGGAGCGTCCACACCGCCGACTGGCCCGCACTCGACGCCTACGACGAGGACGCGGAGGCCCGCGGCGAGGTCATCGCTGAGGCCACCCGCGAGATCCGCGCGTGGAAGTCCGCGAACGGCTACCCGCTCAACGCCGACCTCGACGACGTCGAGCTCTACTTCGATCCGGGAGCCGCCGTCGAGAACGTCGACACCTACGATCTCTCCGAGACGGTCAACGCGCCCGTCCGCGTCCGCACGGGCCGCCCGAACGTCGAACTCGTCCCTATCGACGTCGACGGCGACGACGCCGAGATCGGCCCCGAGTTCCGTGGCGACGCCGGCATCGTCCTCCAAGCCCTGAGCGAAGCCGACCCAGCGGTCATTCAGGCCCAGAAGAACTCCGGCGACACCATCACCCTCGAGGCCGACGGCGAGGAGTACGAACTCGATGCCGAGTGGGTCACCGTCGAGGAGGAGTACCGGGCTGAAGGCGGCGAAGAAGTCGCCGTCGTCGAAACCGAGTTCGGCACGGTGCTCGTTTACCCCTGAATCTTTTGCCGCGCGACGGCTTCGCCGTCGCTGGCAAAAGCTTCACCAAAATGTCCGTCAGACCCCCTCCGGGGGTCTTCGGACCTCGCCCTCCGGGCGAGTGAACCGCTTTGCTCGGGTTCTAACGAACCGCTCGCTCGCGGACGCGAGCCCATGTGGCTCGGCTCGTCAGCGTTCGTCGTGGGGTCGGTAAGGAGGCGACATCCCAGTCGGTACTCTATCGAGGACTCACCCGTCCGTCGGGGTTGCTGAGAGTCGGTACTGCTCGAAGTCGCCAGTGTAGACGATGACCCGATAGTACTCTCTTTGGTACTTCACGAGATGGTGGTCGTGAAACTCAGCAGGGAATGCCTCACGGCTATACCACGCCGACTCGTTCCCGGCGCGAGCCTCCGTGAAGAACCGCTGTGCCCGATCAGAGAGGTTCCCGTACGCGATACCGTCACTTACGTTCTCAATCTCGGACGCACTCACATGAGAAGTATGGGACATCTTGTACTGCGCGACGAGTCCGACGCGTTGCCACGATAGGTCGTAGACTGTCCCCTGATACCGGAGTTGCGACCAATTCATACGAGGCCTAAGGTCGCCGCTGAGGTTCGTACGGAGTGCGGTCGCCTCCCCGTTTTCGATCGCCTCCAAAGCGAGCCCCTGGGACGCGTTTGAGAGGGTCTGGAACTCCCGAGGCTCCACAGCCTGACTCGTCGTGTTCATCTGCGAGACCGTCGTTGTGTTGGTCACGCCGGTGGTCGCTTGCGTGCTAGATGCCCCTGGAGATCCCAGGCCACCACAGCCGGCGAACAGCGCAAGAACAGCGACACTCACTAGCGCAAACCGAGTTGACATGTATGAATTCTCGAAACAACCCTATAAATGTCTTGTGTCAGGTAGATCAGATGGAACAAAGAGGGTCGTGTGACAAATACGCGCCTCTCTCGAGCAGTAGCGGTGCGGTCTTTTCTCGCGTACTCGCCCGAGGCGCGAGTTCCCAGAGTGCCGGCGTCGCTCCGATCACGCTTCGTTGCCCACTCGCGTAGCCACCGGTCACCACCGGTGACCCGCCTTTTTCACCGCGAGACCCGACGGGTCTCGCTACTCCCGCGCTCACACCGTTCGCGCGGACCATGTTTTTGCCGCGGGCGGGGGGTGTGCCTGCGGCGCACCTCTGCAGTGAATCGCCTCGGGGTCAAGCCCCGAGGCATTCTCCTAGACCGCCTGTAAAAATGGGCCACCGCGTTTAGGTGGTCGCCGCTCCCCGTGTCCGATATGGCACAGAGCCAGTCGCTTCCCGTCGAGGACGTCTCGCGAAACGTCGTAAGTATTCCCGGAAACGCCTCGCTCGATCAGGTCGCAGAGACGATGTACTCGGAGGACGTCGGCTTCCTCGTCGTGACGCACGAGGGCGAGCCAGCGGGCGCGCTCACGGATCGACAGGTCGCCCTGTCGCTCCGAAACGAGGTCGACCCGACGGCCGCGACCGCGAACGAACTCATGACGCCCGAGCTCGTGACGATCGGGCGGGACATGGACATCCTTCGGATCGTCGAGAAGATGAAGCTCGAGGAGGTCCGGCGTGTCGTGGTCGTCGACGACGACGAAGACCCGGTAAGCGTCATCTCGCTCGACGACGTGCTCGTCCTCCTCGGCGAGGAGATGGGTGACGTGGCTGATCTGCTCGAAGCACAGGTCTAGATCGGAGACGAGCGGTCGGCTTTTTCTCCCGCCCGCACGACGACGCGGGTATGGACGAACGCGTTCGCGAACACGCACGAACCCTGATCGACTGGAGCGCGCGGATCGAGGCGGGCGACGACGTCGTCGTCCGCGTCGGTCCCGACGCCCATGACCTGGCGGTGGCGGTCGCAGAAGTGTTGGGGGAGCGCGGCGCGAACGTCGTGACGACGTACGCCTCGGGCGAACTCACGCGCGCGTACCTCCGCGCACACGAGGGCGACTTCGAGGAAGACCCCGAGTACGAGCGCGCGCTCCTCGAAGAGGCGGATGCGGTGTTGACGCTCGGCGGTGGACGGAACACGGCGGCGACGGCGGACGTCCCGGGGAGGACGCGACAGGCGTACGATCGGGCGCGACAGGAGATCCGGAAGGCACGCCTCGACACGAAGTGGGTGTTGACGGAGCACCCGACGCGCTCGCTCGCCCAACAGGCCGGGATGAGCTACGAGGCCTATCAGGAGTTCGTCTACGACGCGATCAACCGCGATTGGGAGGAACAAGCCGAGAAGCAGGCAAAGGTGAAGGGGGTCCTCGACGACGCGAGCGAGGTACGCATCGTCTCGGGAGACGAGACGGACCTGACGCTGTCGATCGAGGGGCGTGTCGCCGTGAATTCCGCGGCGAGCGTCGACTACGACTCGCACAACCTCCCGTCGGGCGAGGTGTTCACCGCACCGAAGGCGACGGAGGGCGAGGTCGTCTTCGACGTGCCGATGACGGTCAACGGGAAGCGCGTCCGGGACGTCACTCTCCGTTTCGAAGACGAGGAAGTCGTCGACTACGACGCCGCGCAGGGCGAGGACGCGATCACGGAGGTACTGGAGACGGACGACGGCGCGCGCCGACTCGGCGAGCTCGGCATCGGGATGAACCGCGGGATCGACCGCGTGACGGACAACATCCTCTTCGACGAGAAGATGGGCGAGACGGTGCATCTCGCACTCGGCCGGGCCTACTCGTCGAACTTCCCCGAAGGACACGAGGACGAGGCGAACGAGTCCGCCGTCCACGTCGACCTCATCACGGACATGAGCGAGGAGTCGCGCATCGAGGTCGACGGCGAGACGATTCAGGAGGACGGGCAGTTCTGGTTCGAAGACGGGTTCGAGGAGTGAGCACGCCGTTGGCGTTCGGCGCGCCCTGCAGGAGGACGTTAAGGCTGTCGCGGAGGAGGTCCTTCGCGGAATAGAGAACGAGCGCGGCGATAAGGAGCGAGAAGACGGACCATCGGGACGGCCGGCCAGACGAATCACGGGGCTAGCGTTGACGAGACGCGAAGCGTCTCGTTCGCCAGTCAGCACGCTTCGCGTTCTGATGACGTCCACGACCCGGCGGTCCGGAGTCCGCGCGAGTCGAGGGCGAGTGCGGGCACGCGAGAACCTCGGTCTCGCCGAGGACCCGGAAGGGTCGCGGTTCCCCGAGCGCTCCGCGCTCGGACCGACGAACGACTAACGCGGCTCGGAGAGCCGCGGCTGGAGTGAGGAGGGTTTTGGCCGAGCTTTTGCAAGCGAGCGTAGCGAGCGCTGCAAAAGGTCAAGGTCGAGCTGCGGGGAGTAAGCCCCCTTCTGTTCATCCCGGCATTCGGCTGAGCGTCCGCGCGGTACGTCGGGCTACCTTCCTGTGCACGGACTTGCACCGGCGAGGGTGGCCGTTCCATCGCTCCTCCGTCCTCATCCCTCGGTGGGTTGACTCCCCGCGGCCTTGTTCGTCGCGGGTTCGCACACCGCATCGGTCGGACGGAGACGTGTCGTCTCTGTTCCAGTGCCGACGGTCTCCCGCCCCGGGCGTGTGCCCGGTCGCCTGCCCGACAGGTGGGGGGACT
Source organism: Halarchaeum salinum (assembly GCF_039520965.1). Lineage (NCBI taxonomy): Archaea > Methanobacteriati > Methanobacteriota > Halobacteria > Halobacteriales > Halobacteriaceae > Halarchaeum > Halarchaeum salinum. The sequence goes on along the minus strand of NZ_BAAABL010000050.1, from coordinate 42,917 downwards.
TTCCTCATGCACGCGGGCTGCGCGCACGGGGGCCGGGCTCCCGCTACTCGCCAAAGAGTACCAGCCAGACGGGGTTAAGCCGTTCGATGAGTTGTGTGGCAACTTGTACCAACACTCCAATAAGTACTTTCTGGCTCCTGATGTCGGACGTGAATCCCGAATCCGGCACGGAGCAGGCGTCTGACCCATGAATTACTCAGTTCCGTTATCGATCACGGATTCGTGTTCCGGGGAAGGATTGAAGTCCGAACGGACCCTATATGTATGCGTAATGTCGGAGGCCCAGTCGATACACCTTTCCGAGGACGACGGCGTTCGCGCCGTCGAACTCGCGCGTGACTCGGTCGAAGCGTTCGTTCGTAATGGACAACGCGAACAGCCCGGGAGCATGCGCGATGCGTTTTACAACCGGACGGGCGCGTTCGTCCGTCTCCAATCGACACGGGGGCGCGGGCGACTCCGTGGGTGTGCGGGTGCACACGACTCCATCCGCGACCTCGGGAACGGCTCGAAACAGTTGGGCCACGCCATCGTCGAGGCCGCAATCAACGCGGCCAGCGACTCCTCGTGTGGCTCGGAGGTCGAACCCGCCGAGCTCGACACGATCCGCGTCTCCGTCTGTACCGTCTCAAACCTCATTCTCACCGACGATCCGGTCGCCGACATCGAACTCGGCACGCACGGCGTCATCGTCGACGGTGACGGCCAGTACGGCTGGATGTATCCGACCGTCCCCGTCGAGAACGATTGGACCGTCTTCGAGTATCTCGATCGGACCTGTCGGAAGGCCGGCCTCCCGAACGGCGCGTGGGAGGACGACGACGTCGTCGTCACGCTCTTCGACGGCCAGGTCTTCGAGGAGGACGAACCGAACGGCGACGTGACGACCCGTAGCTAGAGGTCGACGTTCTTCACGTCAGCGGCCGCACGCCGCGCCGCGTCGTCGATATCGAACTCCCTGACGATCTCACCATCACGGAGCAACGGCTCCAAGAGCCGCTCGCCGTCGGTCGGCCCCGGTCGGGACGCGAGCCCGACGTGGTGGGCACCGTCGGGCGTCCGGTAGACGTCCTTCGCCCCGGAGAGTTTCCCCCGTTTTGCACAGGGCTCGCCGTCGCGTTCGACGATGTCGAGTGCAAAGTCCACGGGATCGGCGTTCGAGACGTAGCCGCCGACGCCGAACCCTTCCACGACGTCGCGGAGGTCACGGAGGTCGTTGGGACCGAGGCCGCCGCTGACGAAGATCCCGGCATCGTCGTGCTCCCGGAGATCGAGCTCCCAGCGGACCTCCTCGATGATGTGGCGGAAGTTCCCGCGGCGCGATCCCGTCGTGTCGAGCCGGACACTGTCGAGGCGATCACCGAGCGTCTCGGCGGCGCGGATCGCCTCGTCCTTCTCGTCCGAGTAAGTATCGACCAGCGCAACCCGCGGGACGTCGGCGTCGACGGCCTCGTCGAACGCCCGCCACGCGTCCTCCTGGTGGCCGCGGCCGAACGCGATGAGGAGCGCGTGGGGCATCGTCCCACTCGCCTCGTGGCCGATGACCTCACCGCCGGCGACGTGACTGATGCCGTCGAGGCCGGCGACGAGCGCCGCGCGCTCGATCATCGCGGCGATCGAGGGATGGACGTGGCGCGCACCGAAGCTCAACACCTGGCTGTCGGGAGCGGCACGCCGGACGTCGAGCGCCGCGGTCGCACAGCCGCTCGCGTGCGAGAGGAAGCCCAACAGGCTCGTTTCGTAGCGCGCGAAGTCGAGGTAGTCGCCCTCGATGCGCATGACCGGGCCGCCGTCGAAGAGCCGGCCTTCGCGCATCGCATCAACGTCGATCGGGAGCCCTTCGAGGAGGTGGGCGGCGTCCTTCACGCCACCGAGGAGTTCGAACTCGCCGGTGGGGAACTGATCGGCCGTGACCTCCGCGACGACGTGTGGGTTCTTGCCAGCGTGTTCGAGCGTCGTCCGCGTGCGCTCGAAGTAGGCGTCGGTCGCCCGACCGTCGCGGATGGCGTCGACGGGGACGATGTCGAAGGGACCGGTGTCCGACGGCGCGTCTCGTGGCATACCTCGGGCTACCGGCGGCGGGGCGAAAAAGCATGCGGGGCGACCCCCGACGGTTTTACCGGCCGCGCCGCGTACGCGTCCGTGTGTTCGAGGACATCATGCGGAAGTTCGAGGGGAGCCCCGGCCAGCAGGCCGTCATTCGACTCCTCCTCGAACGCGGGTTCTCGGTGAACGACGAGGGCCGCGTGGTCTCGGGCGGCATCGAGATCGCGGACACCCAACTGGCCCAGGAGGTCGGCGTCGATCGGCGCGTCGTCGACTCAACGACGGACGCCATCCTCGCGGACGAGGAGCTCCGGCGGATCTTCCAGAACATCAGTCAGATCCCGAGCCTGATGGATCTCGCGCCGGTCCTCGACCTGACGGTCGTGACGGTCGCGGTCCACGACGCCGACGATCCGGGCCTCGTCGCGGCGGTAACCAGCCTCCTCGCGGACCACGACGTCAGCATCAGACAGACGATCAGCGAGGACCCGGAGTTCACGGACGAGCCGCGCCTCTACCTCGTCGTCGACACCGACCTCCCCGGCGATGTCGTCACCGCGTTGATGGATCTCCCCTTCGTGCGCTCCGTCGAACTCTCCTGATGGCGGACAACACCTACGACACGCTCGCGGGCTTCGGTGAGGCGCGCTTCGAGATCCGGGGCTCCGCGTTCATCGGGCGCGCCCGCCCCGCCGAGACCGTCGAGGAAGCAGAGGCGTTCATCGACGAGGTGCAGGAGCGCTACGCGGACGCGAGCCACAACGTGCCCTGCTATCGGGTTCGAGTGGCGAGCGACGACGGCCGTGATCGAGATGGGGCGGAAGCCGGCGTCCTGCTCCGCGAGTACCAGAGCGACGACGGCGAGCCCTCAGGATCATCCGGGAAGCCCGCGCTGAACGTCCTCCAGCAACGCGACATCGAGAACGCCGTCGTCGTCGTGACGCGCTACTTCGGCGGCACGGAGCTCGGCGTCGGCGGACTCGCGCGGGCGTACTCGCGGGCGGTGAAGGAGACGGTCGACGACGCCGGCGTCACGACCCAACGGCCACGAACGGCCCTCAGTGCCGTCGTCGACTACGACGACTCGGGGACGGTGCGGGGGATCCTCGAATCGGCCGACTGCGACTTCGACGCGGCGTACGAGGAACGCGTCTCCTTCGAGATAACGTGTCGGCGCGACGACGCCGAGGCGCTGCAAGAACGGTTGCGGAACGCGACCTCGGGACGCGTCGAGATCTCGTAGTTACACCTCGACGCTCGCGTTCGTACCGGTGTTGGCGTCGGTGTCGACGGGCTCGCCGTCGGAGCCGTCGCGGGTGCGCCGGTTCTTCAAAACGAGCGCGACGAAGAGGACGAAGCCGAGCGCGCGCAACGTCAGATCGAAGGCGAGCGGGGCGACGCCGACAGTCCGCTGGACGATGCCGAGGAGTCCGGGTGCCATCAAGAAGAGCGCGGCGACGGCGAAGCCGAGGCGCTCCGTGCGCGAGAGCGACGAGTAGAGGTAGCCGATGATGGTCGGCCCGAGCGCGTAGACGCCGATGAAGACGCAGATCACGGGTATCAGGACCTCGGGGACGAAGAAGCCGAGATCGGCGACGTCGGCGGCGGTGAGCGTGCGGACGGACTCGGCACCGCCCGTCCCGCGCAGCAGGAGGATGCCGGGCGAGAGGACGAACGCGAACGGCACGATCGCCTTGTTCAACGAGAGGCTGAACGCCTCGACGCCCGTCTGGAACTGATCGGATTTGGCGATCCCGGAGGCCGCGTAGGCCGCCACGGCGACGGGCGGCGTGATGTCAGCGATGACGCCGAAGTAGAGGATGAACAGGTGGGCGGCGAGAATCGGGATGCCGCCGATGTCGGTGATCGCGGAGCCGAGGAGGCTGACGAGGATGATGTACGTGACCGTCGTCGGCATCCCCATCCCGAGGATGATGGAGGCGATTGCGGTGATGACGAGCAGGAGGACGAGCGAGTCGCCACTGACGGCGATGATGAGGCTCGTGAGGTTCGGTCCGAGCCCGGTGGAGGCGACGACGCCGGGGATGATGCCGGCGGCGGCGACGGCGATGACGACCGTCGTGGCGGTACGCGCGCCGGACTCCATCGACGCCCCGACGAAGGAGAGGTAGCCGAACGCGCGGTTGTCGGTGAGCGATGGGCGACCGATCGTGCCGGCGACCGACTCGGCGGCGTCGTCGACGTGCTCGTCGTAGTCGAGCAGCGGGCTGTCGCCGCGCGGGCGAACGAGGAGGACGGCGACGCAGGCGAGCGTGACGATCCACCCGAGGTGGGGGGAAGCGTACGCGAAGGCCTCACCGAGGGGCATCCCCGCGGCACGCGCGCCGACGAGGAACTCGATGGCGTTGACGCCGGCAACGGCGAACGCCGCGAGGTCCGCGCAGAACAGCGCGACGATGCCGACGAGGAGCGGGAGGCGCGTCCGCTCGTTGTAGGCGGCGACGAGCGCGACGAGCGCGAACAGCGCGACGATGGTGAACCACGCCGAGCGCGCGGGCGTGTAGCGGATGACGACGAGGTAGTAGATGAGTAAGACGAGCGGGAGGAGGTAGAACCACCCCTTGCGGAGGTGCTCGCGAACGTTGATGAGCGCGTCCTCCGCGACGCCGCCGATACCGGTTCGAGATGCCTCCAAATGCACCATCACCCAGACGCCGAAGAAGAAGACGACGGCGGGGATGGTGGCGGCGACGACGACCTCGGCGAACGGCGTCCCCGTGTAGGAGACGATGAGGAAGGCCGCCGCGCCCATGACTGGCGGGAGGATCTGCCCACCGGAGGACGCAGACGCCTCGACGGCCCCCGCGAACTCGGCGCGGTAGCCCGAGCGTTTCATCAGCGGAATCGTGAACGCGCCGGTCGTGACGGTGTTGGCGATCGACGACCCGCTGATCGTCCCCATGAAACCACTGGCGAGGATGCTCGCCTTCGCGGGGCCGCCCTTACGGCGGCCGGTCAGCGAGTAGGCGAAGTCGATGAACCACCGGCCCGCACCGGACATCTCGAGGAACGCCCCGAACAGCACGAAGATGTAGATGAACTGCACGCTCACTGAGACCGGGATCCCGAAGATGCCGTTCTCGGTGTTGAACCACATGTTCTGGACGATCGTGTACCAGTCGATTTGGGTCGTCCCGAAGACGCCGACGAGCGGCGCGTCGCTCGGGATGAGGTAGCCGAGGCGCGCGTAGACGAGGAAGGAGCTGACGAGTACCATCAGTGGGAAGCCCAGCGCGCGCCGAGTGGCCTCGAGGACGAGGAGCGTTCCAGCGATTCCCATGAGGAACGCGTAGGACGTCGTGTCGAGCGGGATACCGAGTGTGGCGACGGTGTCGACGAGCGGGCTGAGGTGCGGGAAGACCGCCTGCATCGGGCGGCCGGACTCCAGCCCGAAGACGCGCAGGCGCTGTATCTCGGAGAAGTCAGTGACGACGTAGCCGCCGGCGAGGACCGCGAGGATCATGCAGACGACGTCGACGGGCGTAACGCGCTCACCCTTGCGGTCCAGCATGAGCCACGCGAGCGCGCCGGCGACGCCGTCAACGAGGTGGGCGACCGGACCACCGATGCGCGCGTTGATCGCGGCGTGCGCCGTCGAGAGCCGGCGGGCGAGGAAGCCGTCTCCCTTCGTCGGCGGGAAGAGGAGGAAGGCCAACAGGAGCGCAAACGTCACGTGAATGGCGTTGACCTGCAGTTGCTGGAGGGCCGCGACCTCCACCCGGCCGACGACCGGGAGCGTGACCGTGAGGATGAAGCCGCGCGCGGCGAGCCAGAGTTGGAAGACGGAGAAGCCGATCCCGATGATCGCCGCGAGGATCGCCGCGGCCCCGCGGAGGCTCCGTTTGCGTTCGAGCTCTTGGACGATCTCGTCCGCATCGTCGGGAAGACTGTCGTCGTCGGCCGTACCGGCGTCGGTGGTTGGAGTGTCACTCATGCGTGTGGAGTACGGTAGCGAGCAGCGAGCGGTCGGTCACGCGGATCGTGACGGCCCGGGCGTTCGAGCGCTCAACGAGGTCGTAGTCGCGGCCGTCAACGATGAGGTGGTGGCCGGCGATGTGGCCGGGTTTCACGTTGATCTCGCGGCCCTGCCAGTCGGGGTTCGCGAGGACGAACGTGCCGTTGACCTCGCGAACGTCGGAGCGACTCGGGAGGCCCCAGCCGTAGGACTCGAACTCCATGCGGGTGTAGACGAGCGTGTGTCCACGGACCGTGTACTGGTCGACGACGGGTGATTTCTGGACGCTGTGCATGTAGACGAGCGAGACCGTCGAGTTCTCGTGGACGGGCGTCTGGATGACGACGTCGCCGGTCTCCTGATCGGTGACGGTGAGCTGTTTGCCGGCCGGGACGGCCGAGGCGGTGGCCGCCGCGAGGAGGGCGATGGCGACGACGGCGGCGATGGCGACGAGCAGCGCGGCTCGTCGGCCAAAACGGTCGCGGAGTCTATCGATAAGAGCGGACACAGTAGGGAGGGGGAGCGGATCGACGGCGGGCGGTTAGCCGAAGTAGGCCTGTGCGCCCTCGTGGAGCTCGATGGACATCCCGTCCTGCGCGCTCGCCTTCGAGATGAAGTCCGTCTTGATGCTGAGTTCGTCGACGTTGTCGAAGATGGCGGCGGTGACGTTCTCGACGACATCCGCGGACGCCTCGGCGTTCGTGGCGATCATCGCCTGCACGGCGACGGTCGGGACGGCCTCGTCGATACCGCTGTACGTGCCGGCGGGGATCTGGTCGTCCGCGAAGAAGGAGGCGGCGTCCTTGACGCTCTCGCGGGCCTCGCCGTCGATGGGGACGATGCGGATGTCCTCGGTGGTCGCGAGGTCGCTAATCGCGCCGACCGGCCAGCCGCCGACGGTGAACGTCGCGTCGACGTCGCCGTTACGGAGCTGTTCTGCGGCCTGGCTGAAGCTCGTGTTCTGCTCCTGGAAGTCGTCCTGCGTGATGCCCACCGCGTTGAGGATCTGGAGGGCGTCGACCTGCGTACCGGAGCCGAGGTCGCCGGTGTTCACGCGCTCGCCTTCGAGGTCCTGCAGCGTCTCGATGCCCGAGTCGGCGAGCGTAACGACGTGGATCGTCTCCGGGTAGAGCGTCGCGACACCCATCAGGTTCTCGATGGGGTTGCCCTGGAACGCCTCGATCCCGGTGCCGTTCTTCGCGAAGTACGCGATGTCGTTCTGGATGAGCGCGAAGTCCGCGTCGCCGGAGTAGAGGCTACCGACGTTCTCGACACTCGCCCCCGTGGACTGGACCTGGACGCCGTAGTCCGTGTGTCCCTCGATGACGCTCTTGAACTCGTTGGAGAGCGGGTAGTACGTTCCGCCGGTACCGCCGGCGTGCCAGGAGAGGCGCGTCTCGCCACCGCTCTGCGTCGTCGAGGTACTGGTCTCGCCACCGCTCGTCGAGGTGCTGGTCTCACCCTCGCCCGAGCCGCCCCCGGAACAGCCGGCGAGTGCCGCGATACCCGCTACGCCGGTCGCTTTCACGAAGTTACGTCGGTTAAATTTCGACATACTCCAGGATAGACCACCCAAGAGCTAAATATTCGCTGGTTTAATACAAACGTTCAAACGGTTACGAAAAGGGCCGTGTGCCCGGTAATACGGCGTTTTTCTCGATCCGTCGCGCGACCCGCCGATCCGGACACGGCAACGTCACACAGGGGAGTCGTCCGGGGGTGCGTTTCGGTTCGAGGGGTCGGTTTACCATCCGTATGCAGTCGTACGGTTTCGAAGGGAAGCGAAGGGGTTACTTCGTGCGGAAGGCGCGGTCGCCGGCGTCGCCGAGACCGGGGATGATGTAGCCGTTCTCGTCGAGATGGTCGTCGATGGAGACGGTGAGGAGGTCGGCTTCGGGGTACGCCTCGGAGACGCGAAGGAGGCCGTCGGGCGCGGAGACCGCGGAGAGGACGAAGAGGTTCTCCGGGTTGGGCTGGTCGTCGAGGACGGCCCCGAGAACGGTACACATCGTCGAGCCGGTGGCGAGCATCGGGTCGGCAACGATGACCGTGTCCTCCTCGCGGATGTCGGGGAGCTTGACGTAGTCGACAGTGATGGGGAACTCACCACTCTCGTTCATCCCGGCCTCCTCGTCGCGGCCCGCGGAGATGACGCCCTGCTTCGCGCGGGGGAAAGCTTTCAGCAGCCCCTCGACGAACGGCGTCGCGGCGCGCAGGACGTTGATGATGACGACGTCGTCGAGCCCCTTCACGCGCTCGCCGGTCGTCTCGGTCAGCGGCGTCTCGATGGTGACGTACTCGGTGTCCATCGCGCCGTCGATGACCTCGTAGCCGGCGATACGGCCGAGTTTCACGAGCCCCTTCCGGAAGGCGACCTGCTCGGTGTGCTTATCGCGAAGTCTCGAGAGCGTGTCCTTCGCGAGCGCGTGCGTGATGACGTTCGCGTCGTCGCGGTCCTCGATGGTCATAGGTGCAAAGCGGCCCGCGTTCGGGGTGAATGTACCGATCCCAAGTCGTCGCCGCGACCACGCCGGGGACGTTAAACCCTCACGGACCCACATGAAGGATATGACGATCCACGAGCAGTTCGCGCGGGCGCGCGAACAGGCGATGGAAGTCCTCCACGGCCTCTACCACGGGATGATCGAGCACCCGGCGTTCGAGCAGATCGAGGACGAGGCGATGGACCAGGAGGACGCGTTCTTCTTCGCGTGCTTCGCGGACGCCTTTGGGATCCCGAGTCCTGTCTCCTACTACACCGCCGAACTCCTCCCCTACCTCGCGGAGGACTTCGGGGCGTGGGAGCGCCGGATGTGGGATCGGGACAGCGTCCTCGACTGGAAGGGGCACTTCCACTTCTGATGGCCCGGTTCACCTTCTTTGGCGGAAAGGGCGGCGTCGGCAAGACGACCGTCTCGGCGGCGTACGCGCTGCGGTGTGCGGACGCCGGCCACGAGACGCTCGTCGTCTCCACCGACCCCGCACACAGTACCTCGGACGTCTTCGGGCAGCCCTTCGGGGACGATCCGAAACCCGTCGAGGGCCACGCGAATCTCGCCGCGATGGAGATCGACCCTGAGGCCGAGGTTGAGGCACACCTGATGGACATCCGCCGCGAGATGGAAGAGCAGGTGAGTCAGGTCGTCGTCAACGAGATCGACAAACAGATCGAGATGGCCCACGAGACGCCGGGAGCGTACGAGGCCGCGCTCTTCGATCGGGTGATCCGCGTGATGCGCGAGGAAGCCGACGACTACGACCGTGTGATCTTCGACACCGCGCCGACCGGCAACACCCTCCGGCTGCTCTCGCTCCCCGACTTCCTCGGCGACTGGGTGGATCGGCTCATCGAGAAGCGTGAGACGAGCCTCGATCTCTACCAGAAGGCGGCGATCGGCAGCGAGGAACCGCGCAAGACCGCCGAGAACGATCCGATCATCCACCGGCTCCGCGAGCGCAAGGAGAAGTTCGAATTCGCGGGACGAACGCTCCGCGAGGACGCGGATTTCTATCTTGTGTTGAATCCGGATGAGCTCTCGGTGGCGGAGACGCGGCGCGCCGTCAAGCGCCTCGCCGAGCACGACCTCGACGTGGCCGGCCTCGTCGTCAACAAGGTCACGCCCGAACCCGACGACGACGAGCGCGGCCGGGGTGCTAACTATCTCCGGGAGCGCGTCACGCGCGAGCGCGAGCGGATCGCGGAGACCGAGGAGACCATTCCCGTTCCGGTCGTCGCACGCATCGCGTCCCGAACGGGCGAGGTGAAGGGCGATGTTCTCGACGAGGTCGCGGCCGAACTGGAGATCGACGTCGCCGACTGAGCGGGGTTCGTCGATCGGACCGTCCGGGTCGGTCGCGATGTGCCGACGCTAATGTCACAGGCGACGGCGCGTGCTCGGCCGTCGGTCTTAGAAGAAACAATTATGTACATTCATGGGTTTCTCTCCCATAGCATGGTTGCATTACTCTGGCTGGTCGTCGGCGTCCTGATCATCTTCAGCGTCGGGTACCTCAGCTACTCGAAGTACCTGGCGGGGTTCGTCGGGCTCGACGAGGACGCTGAGACGCCGGCGCACAAGTACGAGGACGGACAGGAGTACGTGCCGGCGAAGAAGCCGGTACTCCTCGGGCATCACTATTCGAGCATCGCCGGCGGGGCCCCCATCGTCGGGCCCATCACCGCCGGCCTTCTGTGGGGATGGCTCCCCGCGGTCCTCTGGATCGCCATCGGGAACCCGCTCATGGGCGCGGTCCACGACTTCGTCTCCCTGAGCGCCAGCCTCAAACACGAGGGACGCTCGATCGGGTACATCATCGGCGAGTACGTGGGTGACGAGGGGAAGAACCTACTGCTCTGGTTCGCCTTCCTCACCATCATCCTCGTCGTCGCCGTCTTCGCGTTCGTCGTCGGCCTCGTCTTCCAGAAGTACCCGAGCGCCGCGACGGCGAGCATCCTCTACATCGGCCTCGCGCTCCTCTTCGGCGTCTACCTCTATCAGCTCGACCTCCCGTTCGTCCCGGGGACGGTCGTCTTCGTCGCGCTAGTCTTCGTGAGCGTCTTCGTCGGAATGCGCTTCCCCATCCAGCTCAGCCAGCAGACGTGGATCCCCATCATCCTGCTCTACTCGCTCATCGCGAGCGTCCTCCCCGTCTGGACGCTCCTCCAGCCGCGTGACTACCTCTCCTCGTTCCTGCTCTACGCGGGCGTCGGCGGCGCGCTCATCGCCGTCATCGTCGGGACGATCTTCGCGACGTCGAGCCAGCCGCTCGTGACGAACATCCCGGCGTTCACGTCCTTCGGCGGCAACCAGACGCTCGGCACGTTCAGCCCGCTGTTCCCGATGCTGTTCGTCACCATCGCCTGCGGGACGATTAGCGGGTTCCACTCGCTCGTCTCCTCGGGGACGACGTCGAAGCAGCTCAACAAGGAGACGGACGCCCGAATGATCGGCTACGGCGGGATGCTCGGCGAGGGCCTGCTCGCCACGCTCTCACTCTGTGCGGTCGCCGTCGTCGGCGTCACCGCGAGTGACGCCGCGGGCGGCGTCGGCCTCGCGCTCCCGAAGTTCGCACAGGGCGGCGGGATCTTCCTCAGCAGCCTCGGTATCCCCGTCTCCTTCGGCGCGCCGTTCATGGCGCTCGTGATGGTGAGCTTCCTCCTCACCTCCACGGACACCGCACTACGTCTCGGACGCTACCTCTTCGAGGAGATCGTCGGCACGCCCGAGACGCAGGTGCAGGAAGCCACCTCCAATCGCTACGTCAACAGCTTCGGGCAGTGCGTCGTCGCGTACGTCCTCATCGCCTCCGGGACGTGGACGCCGCTCTGGCAGCTCTTCGGCAGCGCGAACCAGCTGCTCGCCGCACTCGCGCTCCTCACTGGCACCGTCTGGCTCGCCAACTGGAGCGAGAAGAAACAGCTCCTCAGCACCGGCGTACCGATGGCGCTCATGAGCGTCGTCACCGTCTGCGCACTCGTCTACTTGGAGTACTACCAGAACCTCTACCAGGGGTTGATCCTCGGGAACACGCAGAGCGCCGCGTGGTCGCTTGCCCTGCAAGTCGTCATCGGGACGATTCTCATCGTCCTCGCGCTCCTGTTGCTCCGCAAGGGCGTCGCGAACGTCCGTGAGGCGCGCGGGAAGCAGCCCGCAGCCACCGACGGCGGCGTCGAAGAATAGCGACGAAACCCGCGTTTCGGTCCCTTCTCAGCCGAAGATCGCGTCCGCGAGCCGCCCGAACAGGCCGCGATCGCGTGTCGCTGGCGCGTCCCACGTCCGGAAGGCGTCGGCGACGTCCGCCTCCTCGCTCGCGACGCACGCCTCGCGCTTGGGCGCGACGACGAGCAGGTTCACCTCGTAGTGACCGTAGTAGCCGTATTTAAGGAGGGTCCGCTCGCGAAAGCCCGAGACGTAGTCGCGGACCGCCGCGTCGATTTCGGGGACGACGAGTGCGAACGTGAACTCAGTGCTGTAATGGCGTTCATTCGGGGTGATGCGCTCGTCCGCGAGCTGATGGCCCAGTTCGACGAGCGCGTCGAGGTCAGTGGTGTCGAGGCCGTCGACACGGCGGGCGAAGAGGTGTTCGTCCGAATCGTGTCGCCCGTACGAGATCGACGGGTGGAGGAAGTACTTCTCCCGTTCAAGGTTCAACTGGCCGTAGAGGGGCCACGTCTCACCGTCGAGGTCAACGTCGCGTTCGAGGTCGAAGGAGTACTGGAGACGTTCGGCAACGTCGTCGAGGTAGGCGTCGTCCCACACGGGGCGCGCCGGGGCTTCGTCGGCGGGCGTAGCGTCCGCGCTCACGCCACCCTCCTCGTCGACACTCGCGGCGTCCGTCCGCTCACTCATCCGCCTCGTACGGCGAGACATCGTCGACATTCGGCGCGCCGACGGCGACCGCGCGGACCGCTTTCTCGGCGTCCGCAGGGACGCTCGCGAAGTGCGGACTTTCGGGTTCGGCGACGAAGACCTCGCCCGCGCCGACGACGAAGTCGCCCTCGGGCGTCTCGACGTGGAGGTCACCGGAGAGGACGTAGAAGGCCTCCTCTTGCTCCTCGTGGACGTGGTAGGCGAGCGGGATGGATTCGCCGGGCTGAGCGGTGTAGACGTTGAACGCGAAGTTGTCGAGGTCGGCGGCGTCGGTGATCGAGCGCTGATCACAGGGGCGCTCGGGCGTCGGGTCGAGTTCGTCCGGGTCGATCGTGTGGTATCCCATAGGGGCGTACTCGGGGCGGAGGGAGAAAAGGCCACGGTCAGCGGCGGCGTGCGGGCGCGTAACACCGAAGTCCGTGGGGGACGAATCAAGTGATATGGGAACGAAAGACATAGTCGAGGCGTGCGGGCGCTGCGCGATGTCGAGCGCGGCCGACCTGACGAGCGGTCGGAGCCCGTTTGAGGGCGAGAACGTCATCGAGGTCGAGGAACGCAAGGTCCGTGCGGTCTCGCGGCACGTCGTCGCGCTCGGGCGGCTCAAGGAACGGCTGAACGAGTGGGCCCGCGGATTCACATACGGGCGCTAGAGGCGTGCCACCGAGTCGCTGGCAACACGTAAGGGCGATGCCGTCGTACGTGTGCGAATAAGCGATGGACGAGAGCATCTCGGGCTTCCGCGTGCGGGGGACGTGGGGGGACATCGTCGAACACGGCGAGCGCATCACATCGGCGCTACGGGAGGTCGATGCGGACGAACCCTATCGGGCGGCCTACGAGGAGTGGGACGACTGGCGGCCCAAGACCCACGAGCGCCTCACGACGGACGTCAACGAGAAGACCGCAGAACAGGCGAGCGTCGCCGAAGGGGAGGGCGAGAAGGCCGGTGAGGACGTCGACGACGACCTCCAGACGGCCGGCGAGCGCCTCAGCGAGTCCTACGAGAAACTGGAGGACGAGGACACGGAGGGCGCAGTCGAGAAGTGGGGTGAGTCGATCGGGCACGTCGCGCGCGCCGCCGACACCGCCAGTCGGCGCGCCCTCCGAAAAGTCGAGAACACCGTCTACAAGCGCGTGATGACGCAGATGGCCCCGTACTACTTCGACAACGACCTCGTCTCGGCGAACGTCCAGCGGGTCCGCGGCGAGGACGATACTTTCGCCTTCGAGATACAGGTGAACGACGACGAGTTGCGCGACGAGGTCAGGGAAGTGCTCCACGAGTACGACGACGATGTCGAGCGCTGGCACGTCGACACCGAAAAGGAGACGGGTGCCGCCGCAGCCGCCGAGGGCGTCGAGGCACCACGGACCGGCGGCGAATCGAAGCCCTCGACGAACTGAGTCGACAACCCTTTCTCCGCGCCCCCTGTCGAGGCTACAAATGGTCACCGTCGCCGCCACCGGGACCCTGCTTGTCGCCGCGCTCGCTAGCATGTTCATGGCGTGGACCATCGGCGCGGGGTCGAGCGGGTCGACGCCGTTCGCGCCCGCGGTCGGTGCGAACGCCATCCCCGTGATGCGCGCGGGCTTCTACGTCGGCCTGCTCGGCTTCCTCGGGGCGGTCCTCCAAGGCGCGAACGTCTCGGAGGCCGTCGGGCACGGTCTCATCAACGGCGCGACACTCACCTCCGTCGCGGTCATCGTCGCGCTCCTCACCGCCGCAACGCTCGTCGCCGTCGGCGTCTTTACCGGCTATCCGATCGCCACGGCGTTCACCGTCACCGGCGCGGTCGTCGGCACCGGCCTCGCAATGGGCGGCGCGCCCGCATGGGATAAGTACACGCAAATCGCGACGCTGTGGGTGCTCGTCCCGTTCGTCGGCGGGTTCACCTCCTTTGCGACGGCGTACGGTCTCCGCGAGATCGATCGCGACGCGCTGCTCGTCCCCGCACTCGCCGCCGTCGTCGGCGCGCTCATCGCGAACGTGAAGTTCGTCTTCCTCGGGCCGCCGGGCATCGGGCAGTCGTTCGCCAGGACGGCCGCGACGAAGTTCCCCGACCTACCACAAACGCTCGCCGTCGCGGGGGCGACCGCCGCACTCGCCCTCATCATCGCCAGCGTCGTCCGCTGGGACGTCGCGAACCACTCGGACGCCGCCAACCGCCGTTTCCTCCTCGCGCTCGGCGGCCTCGTCGCGTTCTCCGCCGGCGGGAGTCAGGTCGGCCTCGCCGTCGGCCCGCTCCTCCCGCTCGTCGGCGACAGCGTCCCGACGACGTACGTGCTCGTTGGCGGCGGCCTCGGCCTGCTCGTGGGGTCGTGGACCGGCGCGCCGCGGATGATCAAGGCGCTCGCGCAGGACTACTCCAGTTTGGGTCCGCGGCGCTCGATCGCCGCGCTCATCCCGAGTTTCGCCATCGCGCAGGCCGCCGTCTTCTTCGGCGTCCCCGTCTCGTTCAACGAGATCATCGTCTCCGCCATCGTCGGCGGCGGCTACGCGGCGGGGAGCGCGGGCGGCGGCGTCAGCCGCGAGAAGATGCTCAAGACCGCGGCAGCGTGGGTGGGATCGCTTGCGATCGCGCTCGCCGCGAGCTACGCCGTGTTCCGCCTCGTAACCCTGGTGGCGTAAGAACGAACTCGCTCGGGGGCCGACTCAGTTTTCGAGCGACTCGGCGTCGTTGGCCGCCTCCGCCGTCTCCGGCGTCACTTCCTCGTCGAGTTTCGTCACACGCGCCTTCATGATGCGGGTGTTCTCCACCTGCTCGGCACGGAGCTCGACGTTCTCGTAGCGGAACGTCTCGCCGACCTCGACGAGCCGCCCCGCGCGGTTGAAGATGAAGCCCGCGATCGTCTCGAACTCCTCGCCCTCCGGGAGTTCGATGCCGAGCGCCTCGTTCACCTCATCAACGTTCACCTCGCCGCGGACGATGACGGTGTCGTCGTCCACGAACGTCACGGGGCGCTCCTCCTCGCCTTCGAGGATCTCGCCGACGATCTCCTCGATGAGGTCCTCGGTGGTGATGAGCCCCTCCGTGGTGCCGAACTCGTCGAGGACGACGACGAGGCCGACGCGTTCTTCTTGCATCTCCTGGAGGAGCTCGTCGACGTTCTTCGACTCGGGGACGTGGAGCGTGGGTTCCATCAGGTCGTCGAGGGCGACCCCGTCGCTCTCCCCGTAGTTGTACTGGCGGACGAGGTCGCGGAGGCTGACGATGCCGACGACGTTGTCGAGGCTTCCCTCGTAGACCGGGAGGAGCTCGTGGCCGGAGCGAACGCAGGTCTGGATAGCCTCCTCGAGCGAGTCGTCGGTCGAGACGGCATCGACGTCGAGGCGCGGCGTCATCACCTCCTTCGCAATGGTGTTGTTGAACCGGAAGATACGTTGGAGCATCTCGCGTTCGTCCTCCTCGATGACACCCTCGCGCTCGCCGGTGCGGATCATCTCCTGGATCTCGTCGCGCGAGACGTAGGAGGACTCGATGGCCGCGCCACCACCCGTGAGGCGGTTTACGACCCGCGTGAGGTGGTCGAACGTGATGACGAGCGGGAGGAGGAAGCGCTCACACCACTTGAGCGGGCCGGCGATGCGCAGCGCCCACGTCTCGGAGTTCTCGACGGCATACGATTTCGGTGCGCTCTCGCCGAAGAGGAGGACGAGGGCGGTGACGCCAAACGTGGAGATGAGGACCGCGACGCCCGCGTTCGTGAAGTACATGCCGACGAGCGCGGTCGCAATAGAGGACATCGCGATGTTCACGAGGTTATTCCCGACGAGGATCGTGATGAGGAGGCGATGCGGGTCGGCCTTCAGGTCGGCGACCGCGGCCGCGCCCGGAACGCCCTCCTCGGCGAGCGACTCGACGCGGTGGCGCGCGAGCGAGAACATCGCGAGCTCCGAGGAGGAGAAGAACGCCGAGAGCCCCATCAACACGACGAGCACGGCCACCCCGACGGCGGTTATCGTCGGCGTGTCGAGCCCCAGCACTGCCGGCGTCGTCGCGAGGAGTGCAGCTGCGCCCATTCGGTACCGTGGCTTCCGGCCCCCGAGGATTAAGCGTTTCTGCACGGTCCGCCGCGGGCGAAGCGTTTACCCCGTATTCGACCGATGAACCGAGTATGAGCGCGACGAGCGCCCCACCGAACCCGGAGAGCCAGGACGCGGCGATCACCCTGTACCGATTGCAGGCGTGCCCGTACTGCGAGCGCGTCGTGCGCGTGCTGAACGATCTCGGCATCGAGTATCACTCCCGCTTCGTCGAGCCGATGCACTCGGAGCGCGACGTCGTCAAGCGCCTCGTCGGCGCGCGGACCGTTCCCGCGATCGTCGATGAGAATACGGGCGTCGCGATGGCCGAGTCCGCGAACGTCGTCCACTATCTTGAAACGACGTACGGCGACGGCACGGAGGGGGAGGACTAATGGTCGACTTCGACGTCTCGCGGCTCCCCGAGGCCGACCATCCCGCGGTCGGCGAGACGGCCCCAGACTTCACGCGCCCGCTCGTAAACGGCGAGTTCTGGGAGGACGCCGCGCTCTCCGACCTCACCGACGACGGCCCGGTGCTTCTCGTCTTCCACCCGATGGACGGCGCGTTCCCGACGACGTACATGTGGCAGGCGTTCGTCGAGCGCGACCTCGACGTGCAGGTCGTCGGCGTCTCGATCTCCACGCCGTACGAGCACGCGACGACGATCGAGGAGCGCGGCCTCGACGAACTAGGGTACCGACTCTTCAGCGACCCACAGAACGAGGTCGCTGAAACGTACGGGATCAGTCACGACCTCGACGGGATGGCCGGCGTCTCCGAGCCGCGGCCCTCGGTCTTCCTCCTCGAACCCGATCGAACGGTCGCGTACGCGTGGACGGCGGCGGAGTGGCCGGACTTCCCCGAGTACGACGCGATCGAGGCCGCCATCGCCGACCTGTGAGCGTCACGAGCGAAGACCTGGACGCGGCCGCAGCCGCGATCCGCGACGGCGACCTCGTCGTCTATCCGACCGAGACGGTGTACGGCCTCGGCGCGGACGCACTCGACCCTGAGGCGATCGAACGCGCGTACGCCACGAAGGGCCGCGATCGCTCGAAGCCGCTGAGCCTCGGCGTCCCGAGCGCCGATGCTGCACGCGAGTACGTCGTCGCGGGCGAGCGCGAGGAGGCGTTCATGGACGCCTTCCTCCCCGGTCCCGTGACGGTCGTCTGCGAGAAGCGCGACGTCGTCCCGAACGCACTCACGGGCGGGCGCGAGCGCGTCGGCGTCCGCGTACCGGATCACGAGATCGCGCTCGCCCTCTTGGAACGCGTCGAGCCCATCACCGCGACGTCCGCAAACCGGAGCGGGACGGGGAGCGTCCGGCGCGTGGACGCCCTCGACCCTGACTTCATCGACGACGTCGCCATCGTCCTTGACGGCGGCGAGACGGGCGGTGTCGAGAGCACCGTCGTCGACGTCGCGAACGACACGGTCATCCGCGAGGGCGCGAACGCCGACGCCATCGCGGAGTGGCTCGTCGAGCACTGACGGCCAGAGCGGGACACTGAGTCAGAGCAACGAGGAGAGCGAGCGCGTGCGAACGCCACACCGCTCGCGGTAGTCGCAACCCCCGCATTTCGCGTCATCGCCGAGTCGCGAGGGTGGCCCGTCCATCCCCCGAACCGCCCGCAGGACGCGCCGGTACGCCGCCTTCGCGCGCGTCGTGATCGACACCTCACGGACGATGCCATGGCGCGGATACTCGACGTACGCGTACTCGACGGGCGCGCGCTCGCGCCACGCGAGCGCCTTCGCGGCCGCGACCGCCCGGACTTTCTGTGGCTCCCACACCCCCGTTTCGGGTGGTTCGCCCGGCGAGACGAGCGTCGGCGCGAGCGGCGAGACGATTTTCGCGACGCGCCCGCGACAGTCCTTTCCGGTGAGCAGAACGTCGGTCTCGTCCGGCGACGCGAGCCCTGGATAACGCGTCAGGACCGCGCCGAGGCGCGCCCGGTACGTCGCGGGCTCGACGGCGACGGTGTTGCGCAGCGCGGCGTCGCTCGCCTCGACGAGTGTCGGATACCGCGAGGCGAGATCGCGGACCCGCTCGACCGACGCCGGGAGGTCGTAGGCGTCCTCCATCCGACGGTAGTAGAGCTGTCGCGGACAGTACGCGGCCGTGGCGAGATCGGCGAAGGAGACAGGAGTGGGCACGCGACCGAGTGGCACCGTCCTCGTACTTGGACCTCGGGGGAAGCGACTATGCGGCGGGCGCGACGAGAGGGCGTATGACCACCGATGGCGTACGAACGCTCGTCTGTGCGGTCGTCGGCCTGGTCGCCGGGGCCGTCCTTGGGCCGCTGTTCGCGCCCGACCCGACCGGCGTCGTCGCGGGCGCGCTCGCGGTGGCCGTCGCGCTCGCCGTCGGCGGCGGCCTCTACGCGACGTGGGGGCGGAGCGGTGCGCGGAGCGAGTGACCGCGCGCGGCAGTGGTCGCGGTGCGGCGACGGTCGCGGTGCGGCGACGGTCGCGGCGACCGCACCCCACGATGCGTTCGGGCGGTCCTTGGCCGCCCGCCCGCGTCTGCCGACGTTCGCGTGAGCAAGGCGAGCGCGAGCAGGGAGGAGCGGCGCGCTCCGACCACGACGAGGGTGGGAATCTGCAAGGGGTTTTCCGGGGGCGCTCTGCGAGCGCTCCCGGAAAAGGGCTTGCTAGAGGTTGGTGTTCGTCTCCTGGCCCTCCGTAGCCTCCTCGAGCCCGTCCTCTTGGGCGGCGGTCGTGAGGCGTTCGGCGAGATCGCGATCCTGGAGGATGCTCTCGAACTCGGCGCGATAGCGGTCGTTGAGTGAGCGGATCTCGGTCTGGATGCGGGCGACCCGCCGGTATTCGCGGACGGTGTCGGGGTCGCTATCGAGGTCGGCGGCGAGGTCGGCGTCGCTCGGATCGCCGGTCTCGATGGCGCGCCGGAGGGCGTCGAGGTCGAGTGGCGCGTCGGCGACGTCGGGCTGTACAAGGTGGAGGTCGCGGCGAGCCTCGACAACGCGTTCCTCGTCGACGCCGAGGGTGTCGGCGAGCGCGGTGTCGTCGTCGCCGGCGTAGAACCCGCGGACAAGCCGAACGAGGGCGTCGTCGTCGAGATCAGTGCGGAAGTCGAGACGCTCGCGCATGGCGTCCACGACGTCGTGGAGCCGATCGTCGATCTCGGCGTCGGTAGCGAGCGACCCGTGGCCCTCCTGCTGGGACTCCGTTACGGTTTCGCCCTCGGTGACGTCGACGAAGATGTCGCGGAGCTCGCGGGTCTTCTCGTCCATATCGTCCGGGCTTCCCCCCAGGCGCGTATAGGCTTTCGGGTGGCGTCGTTATTTCGTAAACCACTAGTCTGATTATGGTTGACGAGAGTGTGTAGCGCATGAGCACGGACACGGAGTCGGTCGCGCTCGTCGATGACGAGGTGGTGGCGCACGTCGTTCGGGCGGCGCTGTTCGCGGCGCTAACGGGCGTGTTTTCCTACGTGAGCGTTCAACTGCCGATCTCGCCGGTCCCGTACACGATGCAGGTGTTGGGTGTCTTCCTCGCGGGGATCTTCCTCGGGCCGCGGTGGGGGTTCGCCTCGCTCGCGCTATACGTCGTCGCGGGTGCGGTCGGCGCGCCGGTGTACGCGTACGGCGCGAGCGGCGTCGGCCAACTGGTCAGCCCCTGGGGTGGCTATCTCTGGTCGTACCCGTTCGCGGCGGGGTTGCTGGGCTACGTCGCGCACGGAACGGAAGAGCGGACACCGGCCGGCGATATCGCGGGCTGGCGGCTCGCGGTCGGGTTGACGGCGACGACTGTCGTGATCTACGCGTTCGGGACCGTCGGGTACGCCTACTTCGGCGACCTCGCGCTCTTCGCGGACCCGCTCGGGGCACTCGTCAGCGCGGCGCTCGTCACCGTCGTTCCGTTCGTCCCCGGGGAGATCCTGAAGGGCGTCGTCGCGGTGCTCGTCGCGCGTAGCGAGCGGCTGCGAAACAGATGATCGAGACGGAGGGCCTCGTTCATCGCTACGGCGGGGTGACGGCACTCGACGGCGTGGACTTGGCGATCGAGGACGGCGAGTTCGTCGTCCTCGCGGGCGCGAACGGGTCGGGGAAGACGACGCTCGTGCGCCACTGGAACGGCCTGCTCGACCCGGACGAGGGAACGGTCCGGGTGAACGGGACGCGGGTAGCCGAGGATCGCGTCGTGGCGCGGACGGCGGTCGGGATGGTGTTCCAGGAGCCCCGCGACGGGTTCGTCGCGGCGACGATCGGCGCGGACGTCGCGTTCGGCCCGGAGAACCTCGGGCTTCCCCGGGACGAGATCGCGGAACGCGTCGCGGACGCGCTCGACGCCGTGAACCTTGATGGGCGCGGTGGGGAGCGGATCGACGCGCTCTCCGGCGGGGAGCGCGAGCGGGTCGCGATCGCCGGCGCGCTGGCGATGCACCCCGATCACCTCGTGCTGGACGAGCCGTTCACCGGATTGGACGCGCCGGCACGCGCGAGCGTGTTGGAACGGCTGCGCTCGCTGCACGCGGCGGGCACGGGCGTCGTTGTCGTCACACACGACCTCCGGGACGTGCTCGCGGCGGCCGACCGATTGGTCGTTCTGAACGACGGGGCGATCGTCGTGGACGACGCCCCCGAGACAGCCGTCGAGCAGTTGGCGGGGCTCCCGGTCGATCGGCCGTGCTGAGCCACGCGCCCGGCGACACGCTCGGCCACCGCCTCGATCCCCGGACGAAGCTCGCGTTTCAGGCCGCGTTCGCGACGGTTGCGCTCGCGCATCCGACGCCGCGTTGGCTCCTCGCGCTCACGGCCGTCTGTCTGCTCGCGCTCCGGTACTGCGAGCTCGCGGTACGAACGGTCCTCGCGGAGTACCGCGGCGTCCTCCCGTTCCTGCTCGTCGCCCCGTTCGTCGGCGCGCTCCGGCTCGATCCGCCGTGGATCGACCCCACGGGCGCACGCGACCCGCTGTTCGCCGTCTATCGGACGCTCCTCTTGCTCTCGCTCGCGGCCGCGTACGTGAAAACGACGCCGCCGCGGGAGTCGCGGGCGGCGATCACGCGACTCGTCCCGGGGCGAGCCGGCCGGTTCCTCGGGCTCGGGGTGGCGCTCGTCTTCCGGTTCCTCCCACTCCTCCAGGCCGACCTCCGGCGGCTCCGCGAGGGCGCGTGGGTTCGGTTGGGCGACGAACGACGCGTCGACCGCCGAGTGAAACACCTCGCGGTCAGCGCGCTCGCTCGGGCGTTCCGGCGCGCGGACGCGCTAACGCTCGCGCTCCGAGCGCGCTGTCTCTCGTGGAACCCGACGCCGCCCGCCCTCGCGTTCGGGAAGGGCGATTACGCCGTACTTGGCGTCGCCGGGGCGCTGGTCATAGTGGCCATCGCGTCGTAGAAAAAAGAAGAGGTTACTCGCGGAGTTCGACGGCGTGGCCGTGTTCGACCGCGAACTCGCAGACGGCGACCGGCCCCGTCTCGACGGCGAACGAACGCTCGTCCGGGGTGGCGTCCCGGAAGGCATCAACGAGACCGCGGAGCGCGTCGCCGGAGATCGTCCCGTCGTAGCCCTCCAGGCAGGTACTGAGGTCGTCGGGAACGCTCGCCTCGACGTAGGGGCGCTCGCCGAGGTATTCGAGGCCGAGCTGGAACCCCGGCGTCGCCTCGGGGTCGTTCCACTCCTCGTCGGGACGAAGCCCGCGCTTCTTGCCCTGTAACGCCGTGTAGTACGCGTGGAGGAGGTCTTCACCCCAATCACCGGTCACGTCGAGTGCGATGGCCGTCATCGCGTGGGCATGTGAGATAATGACAGAAATAGTTGTCCGCCAGCCGGGACGACATAAATCGTATTATGCGATATCGAATCGGGTTGCGGTGGCTCCGGGAGCCATAAGCGGACGGGCACCCACATGTGCGTATGGACATGACGCGACGGCCCCGACGGCTCCGTCAAGACGGCGTCCGCGGGCTGGTGAGCGAGACGAGTCTTGATGCGAGCGACCTGATCGCGCCGGTGTTCGTCGACGCGACGACCGACGAGCGCGTCCCGATCGAGTCGATGCCGGGCCACGAGCGCGTGCCCGTCTCGGAAGCCGTCGAACGGGTCGAGGAGGTGTTGGCGACGGGTGTCGAGGCGGTCATCGTCTTCGGGATCCCCGAATCGAAGGACGCGCGCGGGTCGCGTGCGTGGGCGGAGGACGGCGTCGTGCAGGAGGCGGTCCGACGGATCAGCGCGGAGACGGACGCCTACGTGATCACGGACGTCTGTCTCTGCGAGTACACCGAACACGGCCACTGTGGGGTTTTAGCAGAGAATGCCCGTGCGGGCGAGGGCCTGACGGTGAAGAACGACGAGACGCTCGACCTGCTCGCGCGGACGGCGCTCTCGCACGTCGAGGCGGGCGCGGACATGGTCGCGCCGTCGTCGATGGCCGACGGACAAGTCGGGGCGATCCGTGAGGCCCTCGATGCGGCGGGCCACGACAACATCCCCGTAATGGCGTACGCGGTGAAGTACGAGTCGGCGTTCTACGGGCCGTTCCGCGACGCGGCGGACGGCGCGCCGGCGTTCGGTGATCGACGCCACTACCAGATGGATCCGGGGAACCGGCGCGAGGCGATGCGGATGGCACGACGCGACGCCGAGGAGGGTGCGGACGTGCTGATGGTGAAGCCGGCGCTCCCGTACCTCGACGTCGTCGCGGACGTCCGTCGGGAGTTCGACCACCCCGTCGCGGCGTACAACGTCTCCGGGGAGTACGCGATGTTGCAGGCGGCCGGGGAGAAAGGGTGGTTGGACACGACCGAAAGCGCGTACGAATCGGTGCTGTCGATCAAGCGGGCAGGCGCGGATCTGATACTCACCTACTTCGCCGAGGATATCGCGGCATCGCTTTCCTGATCGGGGCGCGGGCCCGTATTTTGACGTCGAAGCGGAGGTTCAGTTAACATAGAATACACTATATTCGTACGGTTTTAGGGAGAGTTGGTCCAAGAAAACGGACACTATACATCCTTATACAGATGGTACCCGAATAAGTATTGGTCATACGCTCAGCAGCCACCCCTATATTTGAGTTTTTTAAAGCAAAGGGTTATGTTTAGCCGTTCCCTGTCCTTCTTCCGTAGATCATCAATATGGATTCACGTAAATACGCGGATCAGGTGAACGAACGTCTAACCGACGGTCGTATCGGTGGGGAGGAAGCATGGTAGACGTCGCGAACATCGCCAACGGCGTCAACACGGTGTGGACGCTGGTGGTCTGTTTCCTGATCTTCTTCATGCAGCCGGGGTTCGCGCTGCTCGAGGCGGGTCAGGTCCGCGCGAAGAACGCCGGGAACGTCGTGATGAAGAACATGATGGACTGGGCGCTCGGGGTCCTCGTGTTCTTCCTCGTCGGGAACGGCGTCTACGCGCTCGCCGGGATGCTCACGTCCGGGCAGGCCGTGAGCGTCGCCTCGGCGTTCGCGTACATCAACTCGCCGAGTAGCTGGATCGGCTGGCTCTTCGGGGCGGTGTTCGCTATGACGGCGGCTACCATCGTCTCCGGGGCCGTCGCGGAGCGTATCAAGTTCTCCGCGTACGTCTTCCTCGCGATCTGCCTCACCGCGATCATCTACCCGGTGATCGGCGGCTTCGCCTGGGGCGGCGGCCTGCTCGCCGGCTCGGGGTTCCTCGGCCAGCTCATCGGTGCCGGCTACGAGGACTTCGCGGGCGCGACCGTCGTGCACATGCTCGGCGGCGTCGCCGGCCTCGTCGCGGCGTACATGGTCGGCCCACGCCGCGGGCGTTTCGACAGTGACGGGAACCCGCGGCCGATCCCGGGTCACTCGGTCGTCTTCGCCGTCATCGGGACGCTCATCCTCGCGTTCGGCTGGTACGGCTTCAACGTCGGGACGCAGGCGAGCGTCCTCAGCGCGAACGTCGACGCGCAGACGCTCTCGTTCAACGGCGCGGCGCTCGGTCGTGTCGCCCTGAACACGACGCTCGCGATGGGCATCGGTGCGGTCGGTTCGACGCTCGTCACGACGATGCAGGAGGGCAAGCCCGACCCGCTCTTCGCGGCGAACGGCCTACTCGCCGGCCTCGTCGCGATCACGGGTGCGTGTGCGCACGTCACCTGGTGGGGCGCGCTGATCATCGGCCTCATCGGTGGCGTCCAGACCCCGATCGTCTACCGCTGGGTCGTGGAGAACCTCAAGATCGACGACGTCTGTGGCGTCTTCGCGGTCCACGGGAGCGCGGGTGCGATCGGTACCATCCTGATTCCCGTCTTCGCTGCTGGCGGCTACGCGGACTTCGTTCCGCAGCTGACCATGCAGATCGTCGGTGTCATCGTCATCGCAGTCTGGACGATCGTCACGACTGCGATCGCGCTGAAGATCGCGGACGGCATCTGGGGCCTCCGCGTCGACGAGCACGAAGAGGAGATCGGACTCGATCGCGGCGAGCACGGCATCGAGGCGTACCCCGAGTTCGTCGACGAGGGCGTCGTCACGGACGGCGGCGAGCGCAACCAGGTCCGCACCGACGGCGGTGAGGACAACGAGATCCGCACTGACGGTGGCGTACACATGGACATGGACGAACACGAAATCCGCACCGACGGTGGTGTAGACATCGAAGAACACGAGATCCGTACCGACGGTGGTGAGGACACCGACGACGAGGAGCCCGACAACGGCGAGATCAAACTGGTGATGGCCTACATCCGCCCGGACCGCCTCGGCGAGGTGAAGAAGTCGCTCGCCGAGGTCGGCGCGCCGTCCCTCACGGTCACGAACGTCTCGGGGCGGGGGAGTCAGCCCTCGACGACCGAGCAGTGGCGCGGCGAGGAGTACGTCGTCGACCTCCACCAGAAGGTGAAACTGGAGTGCGTCGTCGCGGACATCCCCGCGGCGGACGTCGCGGACGCGATCCGCGAGGGCGCGAAGACTGGCGAACCAGGCGACGGGAAGGTCTTCATCATCGACGTCGAGGAAGCCCTCCAGATTCGCACCGGGAAAACCGGCCCCGAGGCGGTCTGAGCGTGGCCCCCGACGCCGACGCGGTGACGCGGTGCGCCCGGAGGACCGGCCCCGCTCGCCCCGGCGTCGGGAGAGGCCGCGGTCGATCGCGCGTCGCGCGGCGGCCGAGCCCGGAGGTGGTCGTCGAACCCTGAACCGTCGTGTCCGTGGTCCCGGTCGACGACCACGCTCGTCGTACTCAGTCACCCGTCGACCGGCGGCGCTCGACGCCGTCACGTAGGTTCGCCGTTTCGAGTCCGGTGGACGGGCACCCACGTTTCGCGCAATAGTTGCCTCACAACCGGGCTCGTTTATCCTTATACGCGACCATATTGTATTAGTATTGGATGTACGTTTGATAATATCCGATATACGCGGTACTTTTTAAGCAAGGGCTTTTGTCGGTGGACGGCTTGCGCTCCCTCGTGACTGAGCACGACACGAACGCCGAGAGTACCGCGGAGGGCGCGCCGTGAGCGACCTCACGACGGTCGCGACGGGAGTTAACCTCGTCTGGGTGCTGCTCGTGACGTTCCTCGTCTTCTTCATGAAGGCGGGGTTCGCGATGCTGGAGGCCGGACAGGTCCGCGCGAAGAACGTCGCGAACCAGCTCACGCAGACGATCATCACGATGGTCGTCGGCTTCATCGTCTTCTTCGGCGTCGGGGCCGCCGTCGCGACGATTGTCGGCGAGGTGACGGGCGGCGGGGCGCTCGATGTCGGCGCGGCGTTCGCGAGCGTGTACGCGCCGGCCGACCAGACCGGGACGTGGACGAGTTGGCTCTTCGGCGGCGTCTTCGCAATCGCCGCCGCGAACATCGTCTCCGGCGCGCTCGCCGGCCGGACGCGACCGCGGATGTACGTCATCTACACGGCGGTCATCACGGGCATCATCTATCCGATCGCCGACGGGCTCGTCTGGTCGGGCGGCTGGCTCGCGACGATGGGGTTCCACGACTTCGCGGGCGGTGCCGTTGTCCACACGCTCGGCGGCGTCGGTGGCCTCGTCGGCGCGTACCTCATCGGGCCGCGCCGCGGGCGCTTCGACGCCGACGGCTCGACGAACGTGATGCCCGGTCACTCCATCACGCTCGCCGTCCTCGGGACGCTCATCCTCTGTTTCGGCTGGTACGGCTTCAACGTCGGCACCGCGGCGTCGGTCTTCGCCGTCGAGAACGGCCAGCTCGTCCTCGATAGCTTCTCGTACGTCGGTCGGGTCGCCCTCGACACGACGCTCGGGATGGTGTTCGGCGGCGTCGGCGCGGGCGCGGTCGCGTGGTACAAGACGCGGAAGCTCGACACGCTGTTCCTCGCGAACGGCCTGCTCGCCGGCCTCGTCTGCGTCACGCCCGTCGCCGACGTCGCGGCATGGCCGGGCGCGGTCGCCCTCGGTCTCATCGGCGGCGCACAGCTCCCGATCGTCTTCGACTTCGTAGAGCACCGCCTACGCGTCGACGACGTCTGTGCAGTCTTCCCTGTCCATGGCACTGCGGGGATCATCGGGACGCTCGCGTTCCCGTTCGTCGCCGCCTCGTTCACGGGCTCGCGGCTCGCCGCCTTCGGCGTCCAGGTGCTCGGCATCGCCGTCATAGTCGCGCTGAGCGCGGGCGTCACCACGGTCGTCTTCCTCGCCGCGCGCGGCGTGAACTGGGCGCGGGTCGACTCCGACTCGGAGAACACGGGCCTCGACGTCACGATGCACGGCGTCGAGACGTATCCCGAGTTCGGCGAGCACGAGAGCGTCAGCGTGCCGGACGGCGGCGTCGTCACCGACGGCGGTCGCCCGGCGAGCGACATCGAACTCGTGATGGCCTACATCCGCCCGGACACACTCGGCGACGTGAAGACGGAACTCGCCGAGATTGGCGCGCCGTCGCTCACCGTCACTGACGTCTCGGGACGCGGGAGCCAGCCCTCGACGACCGGCCAGTGGCGCGGCGAGGAGTACGTCGTCGACCTCCACCAGAAGGTGAAAGTCGAGTGCGTCGTCGCCGACACGCCGACCGACGACGTCGTCGAGGCCATCTGTCACGGCGCGAAGACCGGACAGAAAGGGGACGGCAAGGTGTTCGTCCTCCCGGTTAGCGCGGCCACGCAGATCCGGACCGGGAAGACCGGCCCGGACGCGGTGTAGGCGCAAGCCAGTAAGGTCTTTCCCGCTGGCAGCGCTGTCTTTCGCGTATGAACCGCGACACTTCGCGTGACCTCTACGACCGGGCGCTCGGCGTGCTGCCGGGCGGCGTGAACTCCTCGGTGCGCGCGGCCCCGCAACCGTATCCGACGTTCGTGCAAAAGGGCGACGCGGGACGGGTGATCGACGCGGACGGGAACAAGTACGTCGACTGGGTGATGGGACTCGGGCCGCTGCTGCTCGGCCACGACACGCCCGAGACCGTCCAGTCAGCCGTCCAGAAGCGGACGAGCGAGGGGCCGATGTACGGGATGCCGACCGAAGTCGAGATCGAGCACGCGGAGTTCATCGCGCGCCACGTCCCGAGCGTCGAGATGGTGCGCTTCGTCAACTCCGGGACGGAGGCGACGGTGTCCGCCGTCCGCCTCGCGCGGGGCTACACGGGCCGCGAGAAGGTCGTCGTGATGCAGGGGGGCTATCACGGCGCGCAGGAGTCGACGCTCGTCGAGGGCGACGGCGACGGGACGACGCCGTCCTCGCCGGGCATCCCGGCGTCGTTCGCCGAGCACACCCTGACCGTGCCGTTCAACGACGAGGAGGCCATCACGGAGGTCTTCGAGGAACACGGCGACGAGATCGCGGCGGTGCTCGTCGAGCCGATCCTCGCGAACAAGGGGATCGTCGAGCCCCGCGAGGGGTACCACGAGACGCTTCGCGACCTCACCGCGGACCACGGCGCGCTGCTCGTCTTCGACGAGGTCATCACGGGCTTCCGCGTCGGCGGGCTCTCCTGTGCGCAGGGGAAATACGGGATCACGCCCGACCTCACGACGTTCGGGAAGGTCATCGGCGGGGGGTTCCCGATCGGCGCGATCGGCGGGCGGACGGAGATCATGGAGGAGCTCACGCCCGCGGGCGACGTCTTCCAGGCCGGCACCTTCTCCGGGCATCCGGTGACGATGGCCGCGGGGCTGGAGACGCTCACGTACGCCGCCGAGAACGACGTCTACGAGCACATGAACGACCTCGCGGAGCAGTTGCGCGACGGCCTGCGCGACGTCGTCGCGGAGCGCGCGCCCGAGTACAGCGTCGTCGGGACGGACTCGTTGTTCAAGGTCGTCTTCACGCGGGACGGCGAGGCCCCGCGGAACGGCGCGGACGTCGGGCGCGCGAACGTCCAGCGATGGAACCGCGTCTTCCGCCCGCAAATGCTCGAGAACGGCGTCATGCTCTCGCAGAACCAGTTCGAATCGCAGTTCGTCTCATACGCCCACACTGCGGCGGACGTCGAGGAGACGATCGAGGCCTATCGGAACACCCTCTGAGCGTATCCGAAGGGGGTTTCAGGGCGCGTATCGGAACGAAGAGTATGCGAGAGGAGTCCATTCGGCTGGCGACGCGGGGGTCGTCGCTGGCGCTGCGGCAGGCGGGCGAGATCGAGGCCGCCCTCGAGGAGCGACGCCACGACATCGAACTCGTGGAGGTCGAAACCGAGGGCGATCGGATCACCGACGAGCGCATCGCGGACCTCGGGAAGACCGGGGCGTTCGTCCGCGCGCTCGACGAGCGCGTGCTGGAGGGCGACGTCGACGCGGCCGTCCACTCGATGAAGGACGTCCCGACGGAGATGCCCGAGGACCTCATCGTCGCGGCGGTTCCGCGGCGCGCGAGCGCGGGCGACGCCCTCGTGACGCCGGACGGCACGGCGTTCGAGGACCTCCCCGAGGGCGCGGTCGTCGGGACGTCGAGCATGCGCCGGGGCGCACAGCTCCGCGCGCACCGACCCGATCTGGAGGTCGCGGGCCTCCGCGGAAACGTCGATACGCGCGTCGAGAAGCTGCTGGCGTCGCACTTGCAGGCCGAACACGAGGCGCGTCAGGAGGCCGAGAACGCGTATCAGGAGCGCCGTGAGCGCGCCGAGGCGGACGGCGAGCAATCCCCGGACGACGTCGAACGCGAATACGGCGAGACGGTCGAGGCGTGGTTCGACTCGCTCCCCGAACTGGAGAAACAGGCGCTCGGGCGGGAGGTCGACACCGCGTACGACGCGATCGTCCTCGCGCGCGCCGGCCTCGAACGCTCCGGGTTGGCGCACAGCGTGAACCTCGTCGATCTCCCGACGAGCGAGTTCGTCCCCGCACCGGGACAGGGCGCGCTCGCGGTGACGGCGCGCGAGGGAACGGACGTCGCGGAGCGGATCCAGTCGGCGCTCGATCACCCGCGTTCGCGCGTCGAAACGACCGTCGAGCGCGTCGTCCTCGAAGAGCTCGGTGGCGGCTGTATCGCGCCGATCGGCGTTCACGCGTTCCTACAGGGCGAAGTCGTCCGGACGGACGTGCAGGTGTACTCGGCCGACGGGGCGAGCGCGGTGACGGAGACGCGCGAACTCGACCTCGACGACTACGCCCGCGAAGCACGCGAGCTCGCCGACGACCTCGCCGACGCGGGCGCGGCCGACCTCATCGCGGAGGCGACCGAGGAATGACGACCGCCGAGGCCGGCACCGTCTACCTCGTCGGGAGCGGGCCGGGTGACCCCGAGCTGCTGACGGTGAAAGCCCGCGACCTCCTCGAAAGCGCGGACGTCGTCCTCCACGACAGGCTCCCCGGCCCGGAGATCCTCGATCTGGTCCCGGAGGAGCGCGCCGAGGACGTCGGAAAGCGCGCGCACAGCGACAAGCGGACGACGCAGGCGGAGATCAACGACCGCCTCGTCGAGTACGCCCGCGCGGGGAAGAGCGTGGTGCGCCTGAAGGGCGGCGACCCGTTCGTCTTCGGACGCGGCGGCGAGGAGGCGGAGTACCTCGCCGCACACGATATTCCCTTCGAGGTCGTCCCGGGCGTCACGTCGCCGGTGGCCGCGCCGGGCGTCGCCGGCATCCCAGTAACTCACCGTGACCACGCCTCGTCGGTGACGTTCGTCACCGGCCACGAGGATCCGACGAAGCCCGAGTCGACCGTCGACTGGGCGGCGCTCGCGGAGACCGGCGGCACCATCGTCGTCCTGATGGGCGTCACGCGCCTCCCCGAGTACACGACGGCGCTCGTCGAGGCCGGGATGGACCCCGAGACGCCCGTCGCGCTCGTCGAGCGCGGGACGCGGCCGAACCAGCGCGTCGCGACCGGTACCCTCGCCACCATCGTCGCGGCGCGTGACGAGGCCGACATCGAACCGCCCGCCGTGACGGTGATCGGCGGCGTCGCGGGCGTTCGCGAAGAACTGGAGGCATTCCTGCGATGACCCAGCAGGTCCGCGCGGCGGTGTTCCGGCCGGACGACGGCCGCCTCGAGGCCGCCGTCGAACTGCTGGAGTCGCTCGGCGCGACGCCCGTCCCCGACGCGATGCTCGCCGTCGAACCGACCCGGAACGCGGCGCGCGAGGACGCCGACTACACGATCCTGACGAGCAAGACCGGCGTCGAACTCGTCGCCGAAACCGGCTTCGACGGTAGCGAGACAACGCTCTGCGCCATCGGCGAGAGCACGGCCGGGGCGCTGCGCGACGCGGGGTACGACGTCGACCTCGTGCCCGCGGAGTTTTCGAGCGCTGGCCTCGTCGACGCCCTCGAAGCCGAGGTGGACGGCGCGCGCATCGAGGTGGCGCGCTCGGATCACGGCTCGGCGGTGCTCACCGACGGCCTCGAGGACGCGGGCGCGTACGTCCACGAGACGGTGCTCTACCGACTCGTCCGACCGCCCGAAGCCGGGGCGTCGGCGGAGCGGGCGGCCGCGGGCGAGCTGGAGGCCGCGCTGTTCACCTCCTCGCTCACCGTCGAACACTTCCTGGAGGCCGCGACGGCGCGCGGCGTCCGCGACGACGCGCTCGCGGGACTGAACGACGCCGTCGTCGGCTGTATCGGCGATCCGACGGCCCGAACGGCGGAGCGCCACGGAATCGGCGTCAACGTCGTCCCCGAGGAGGCGTCGTTCGACGCGCTCGCGGCCGAAACCGTCGAGGCAGCCGCGCCGAGTCGCCACGAGTAGCACGAGGAGGCGCGAGGAGAGCGGGGGACGCGGGGGGCGGAAGGGAGAGAGCGGGAGTTTATCGGCGGTGGCGGCGTAGCCACACTCGATGGACGCACCCGTTCCCGAACTCGCCGCGCGGGCCGCGCGGTGCGCCGAGCCGCTCCGTGCGGCGAATGACCTTCTGCTCGCGTCGCACATCGACGCGGACGGCCTGACGAGCGCCGGGATCGCCAGTACGGCGCTCGAACGCGCCGGGATCGCCCACGACGTCGTCTTCGAGAAACAGCTCGATCGCGACGCCGTCGAGCGCTACGCGGCGGCCGACTACGACACCGTCTTCTTCACCGACTTCGGGAGCGGCCAGCTCGACGTCATCACGGAGTACGACGCCTTCACGCCGGTAATCGCGGATCACCACCAGCCGGCGGAGGCGGACATCGAGTACCACCTCAATCCCCTGCTCGAAGGACTCGACGGCGGGAGCGAGCTTTCGGGGGCAGGCGCGAGCTACTGCATCGCACGAGCGCTCGGTGCCGGTCGTGAAAACGTGAATAACCGTAATCTGGCAGCGCTCGCCGTCGTCGGTGCAGTCGGCGACATGCAGGTCGTGGAGGGGGAACTCGTCGGGGCAAACGCGGCGATCGTCGCGGAGGGCGTGGACGCGGGCGTGCTCGACGCCTCGAAGGACCTCGCGGTGTTCGGAACGCAGACGCGCCCGCTGCCGAAGCTGTTGGCGTACGCGAGCGACGTGCCGATCCCGGGAATCACGGGCGATCGGAACGGCGCGCTCCGGTTCCTCGACGGTCTCGACGCCGACCTACGCGAGGACGGCGAATGGAAGACATGGGCGGCTCTCGACACCGAAGAACGCCGGACGATCGTGAGCGCGCTCGTCCAGCGGGCGGTACGCACCGGCGTCGACACGTCGGAGGTGGAGGCGCTGATCGGGACGACGTACACGCTGCTCGGGGAGGAACCCGGGAGCGAGCTTCGGGACGCGAGCGAGTTCTCCACGCTCCTCAACGCGACGGCGCGCTACGACCGGGCAGCCGTCGGGCTCGCGGTCTGTCGCGGCGAGCGCGGCGCACCGCTTGACGCCGCCCGAGAGCTGCTGCGAGAGCATCGCCGGACGTTGGCGACGGGCGTAAACGTGGTGCGCGAGGTCGGCGTCGAGCGCGAGGAGCACGTCCAGTGGTTCCACGCCGGCGATCGACTCCCCGAGACGGTCGTCGGGATCGTCGCGGGGATGGCGATGGGTGAGGACGGCGTGGACGCCGGCGTCCCGATCATCGCGTTCGCGACGAAGGCGGGAGCGGAGGGCAGCGTGGACGGCAACCCGGACGTCAAGGTGTCGATGCGGGGGACGCCGCGGCTCGTCGAGCGTGGCCTCGACCTCTCGGCGGTCGCGTCGGAGGCCGCAGCGGCGGTGGGTGGCGACGGCGGCGGACACGAGGTCGCGGCGGGCGCGACGGTGCCCGCGGGCCGCGAGTCGAACTTCGTTGCGGCGGCCGACGCGGCGGTCGGCGATCAGCTCAATTCATAACGAACGACCGTTATAGTTTTGTGGGGAGAGGTAGTAGGCGGCTGTATGGCAGCACACGTAGCACACGCCCGCCGGCATGCCCAGTCGATCGACCCACGAACGGAGCGCCCACCGACCCCGACGAGACCGCCCACATGACCGAAAGCGCGACACGGACGACGACGGACGAACTGCTCCGCGACCACCCCTTCAGTTTTCGCGCGGCCGACGGGACGCGCGTCGCGATCGAGGACGCGACCTCCCGCGATGCCGACGCACTGGCCGCGATGTATGACGCGTTCCCTGCTAACGATCGGACGCAGGGCCTCCCACCGGCCGATACGGACGAGCGTCGCGAGTGGGTCGAGACGCTCCTCGGGGCACAGAGCGTCGTCGCGCGCCGCGACAGCCACGTCATCGGGCATGCGGCGCTCATCGAGGCCGGCGACGCCCACGAGCTCGCCGTCTTCGTCACCCCGGACGCGCGTGGCGTCGGCATCGGAACCGCGCTCCTCCGCGGCCTTCTCGGTGCGCACCGGTCGCGCGGCGGCGGCCGCGTCTGGCTCGCCGTCGAGGCGACGAATCGCTGCGCGCGCGCCCTCTATCGGCGCTTCGGCTTCGAGGTCGAACACCGTGGCCGCGTCGAGCTGACGATGGCCCGCGACATTTGATATAGCGGTATGGAGTTTGTCGTCTCGGACCGTCCGGCTTTTAGCGCTCGGCGGCGGAACGTCGTGTATGGCCGATTTCACGCCCGAGGAGTTCGAGGAGGGCAAATACACGGAGTATTTCCCGCAGCTCCAGACCGCGTACAAGCGCGCGTTCAACGACCTCAACGGACGCTACGACAGCACGCTCGTCCACTCGCTCGACCAGCAGGTGCTCAACGAAAGCGAACCGCACTACGAGGGCGACGGCGAGTTCAGCGTCGAACTCCCGGACGAGCCAATCGAGCGTCTAGAGGGCGTCGTGGAGACGGAGAAGGCCGGGGAGGTGCTCGATCGCTACGTCGAGGGGATCGAACACCAGCTTCGCGTCGTCTTCGACTTCGAGGACGAGGGCGAGGACGGCGGGCAACCAAAAGCCTAAGGCCGCGAATCACCTATTCGCGGATATGAGCACCGAGAGCCAGTCCGGCGACGACCTCGAGGACCGCGTCACGAGCTTCCTCCGTCGGAACTTCCCACAGATCCAGATGCACGGCGGGAGCGCCTCGATCACGAACATCGACCGCGAGAGCGGCGAGGTTGACATCCAGCTGAGCGGTGCCTGTTCGGGATGCGGTATCTCCCCGATGACGATTCAGGCGATCAAGGCCCGGATGACCGAGGAGATCCCCGAGATCGAGACGGTCAACGCCGACACCGGGATGGGCGGCGAAGGCGGCCACGGCGGTGGGATGTCGCCGTCGTTCCCCGGCGAAACCAGCGACGATGACGCCGAGGACGACGAAGGCCCGCAGGCCCCGTTCTAAGGTAGTTCTTTCCGTTTTTCACGAGGTGCGTAGCGATAGCGCTATCGGTGACGACAGCGGCGTCGCCGGTCGGCTCAGTCTTCCGTCCAGTAGTAGAGGTGTTCGCGCGGCGCGTCACAGTCCGGACAGCTGTCCGGGATGTCCTCGACGTCGCCGACCGCGCCGCAGTCCGAACAGCGCCAGAGGAGTTCGGCCTCACCGAGGTCGTGGGGCGTGTGCTCGTGCTCGACGGAGAGCGCAGCGATGCCCTCACGGGTCGTGACGAAGAAGCCGTCGTTATTGAACCCGCGGACCGTGCCAATCTCGTTCCCGTCCGCGTCGTACACTGCCGTTCCGATCTTCACCGGTGAGTCGTTGCTCATGCACCCGGTGTTCACCCGGTCGGCCCTTAAATTCAATCGCCGGCGGGGAGTGCGGGACGGACCCACACCACAGTAGGCAACGGGTTCGCCGGTCGATACCTTCCTACCCGTAAAGACAGTAGACGAACGCGTGACTGGGATACCGCGACGGCCGAGCGAGCGTGATCGGGAGGCCGAACGATGACCTACG
The DNA here is from genome assembly GCF_039520965.1 of Halarchaeum salinum. Taxonomy (NCBI): domain Archaea; kingdom Methanobacteriati; phylum Methanobacteriota; class Halobacteria; order Halobacteriales; family Halobacteriaceae; genus Halarchaeum; species Halarchaeum salinum. Next base: position 7,886 of record NZ_BAAABL010000050.1, on the reverse strand, counting down.
AAGACGTCGGAAACGAGGGGCTGCTCGATCAACAGGCGGCGCGCGAGTCGAACGCGCGCACCTATCCGCGTCACCTCCCGTTCGCCATTCGGGAGGCGACGGGCGTCGAGCTGACTGACATGGACGGGAACACGTACTACGACTGCCTCGCGGGCGCGGGCACGCTCGCACTCGGACACAACCATCCGGTCGTCACTGAGGCGATGGAGACGGCGCTCGACAACGACCGCCCGATCCACACGCTCGACATCACGACGCCGGCGAAGGAGCGGTTCGTCGACTCACTCATGGCGAGCCTCCCGGACGACTTCGCCGAGACCGCGAAAGTGCAGTTCTGCAGTCCCGCCGGGACGGACGCCATCGAGGCCGCACTGAAGCTCGTGAAGACCGCGACCGGGAACGACGACGTGCTCGCGTTCCGCGGCGCGTATCACGGGATGACGAACGGCGCGCTCTCGATGATGGGCGATACGCACGCGACGGAGGAACTCTCGACGCTCATGCCCGGCGTCCAGCACCTCCCCTATCCCTACCGGTATCGGAGCCCGTTCGGCGACGCGGGCGACGAGGAGGGCGCGACGGCCGCGCGGTACGTCGAGCGCTTCCTCGACGATCCCGGACGCGGGTTCGGTGACCCTGCCGGGCTCTTCGTCGAACTCGTGCAGGGCGAGGGCGGCGCAGTCCCCGCACCGGACGCGTGGACGCGTGAGATCCGCCGGATCACCCGCGAGCGCGACATCCCGATGGTCGTCGACGAGATCCAGAGCGGCCTCGGGCGCACCGGTGAGACGTACGCCTTCGAGCACGCAGACATCACGCCGGACGTCGTCACGCTCTCGAAGGCGGTCGGCGGCGGGCTCCCGCTCGCGGTCGTCGTCTACGACGAGTCGCTCGACGTCTGGGAGCCGGGCGCGCACGCCGGCACCTTCCGCGGGAACCAACTGGCGATGGCGGCCGGCGAGGCAACCATCGACTACGTGCTGGAGAACGACCTCGACGACCATGCCGAACGGATGGGCGCGCGCCTCCGCGGCCACCTCGACGACCTCGAAGCGCGCTACGACGCGGTCGGCGACGTCCGCGGGCGCGGCCTGATGCTCGGCGTCGAGTTCGTGGACGCCGACACGGAGCCGGGCGACGCAGGCGCGCGCCCGGCGGACGAGGACTTCGCGGATCGCGTTCGGACAGAGTGCTTCGAGCGCGGCCTCGTCATCGAACTCGGCGGCCGCGGCGGCTCGACGGCGCGTTTCCTCCCGCCGCTCGTCGTCGACGGGGACGATATCGACGAGATTGCGGCAATCTTCGCGGAGGCCACCGCGGCCGCGGTGGAGGCTGACGCATGACGGCGGACGGCATCGACGAGCACTTCCTCGGGACCGACGCGGGCGAACACGCCTATCGCGCGGCGACGGAGCATGCGGTCGAGGCCGCCGTCGAGGCGACGGACACGGACGACCCGTTCGACGGCGTCGAGCCGGATGCGGTCCGCGAGGCGCTGCCGGACGACGTCCTCCCCGCGTCCGGAGTCGGTCTCGACGCCGCGATCGACGAGGTGTCGACGGACGTCCTCGCGCACACCGTAAACGCCTCGCATCCCCGGACGGCCGCGCACCTCCACTGTCCGCCGATGGTGTCGGGGCTCGCGGCCGAGACGATGCTCTCCGCGACGAACCAGTCGCTCGACTCCTACGATCAGAGTGGCGCGGCGACGGTCGTCGAGGAGCGACTCATCGAAGCACTCGGCGACCTCTTCGGTCTCGACGAGGGGACGGACGGCGTCGTCACGAGCGGCGGCACACAGTCGAACTTCCAAGCGCTCCTGCTCGCACGGGATCGCTACTGTCGGGAGCGCTTCGACCACGACGTCCAGCGCGACGGGCTGCCGCCCGAAGCCGACGACCTCCGGATCGTCTGCTCGGCGGAGGCGCACTTTACGGCCGAGCAGTCCGCCCACCACCTCGGTCTCGGCCACAACGCGGTCAGCACGGTCGAGACGGACGACGACCACCGGATGGACGTCGACGCGCTCGACGCGACGCTCGAACGGCTCGACGCCGCGGGCAAACACGTCTTCGCCGTCGTCGGCACCGCCGGCACGACGGATTTCGGCGCGATCGACCCGCTCGACGCGCTCGCCGACCACGCGGCCGACCACGATGCGTGGTTTCACGTCGACGCCGCGTTCGGCGGCGCGCTCGCGCTCACCGACGATGCCGACCGGCTCGGCGGGCTCTCTCGGGCGGACTCGGTCTCCGTCGACTTCCACAAGCTGTTCTTCCAGCCGATCAGCTGCGGCGCGCTCCTCGTCGACGACCGCGCGGATTTCGGCTACGCCGCGCGCAACGACGACTACCTCAACCCCGCCGACTCCGCGCTCCCGAACCTCGTCTGGAAGTCGACGCAGACGACGCGGCGCTTCGACGCGCTCAAGCCGTATCTCGCGTTCCGTGCCCTCGGGCGCGACGGCTTCGAGACCATCGTCAAGACGGTGCTCACGACCGCGAACCGCGCCGCGGCGCTTCTCGACTCCGCCCCCGACTTCGAGTTGCTCGCCGAACCGTCGCTCAACACCGTCCTCTTCCGCTACGAACCGCGCGAGCTGGACGACGACGAACTCGACGCGCTGAACACGGCCGCCCGCGAGGCCCTCTTCCGCGACGGGCGCGCCGTCATCGCACGCACCGAAGTCGACGGTGTCGAGGCGCTCAAGCTGACGCTGATGAATCCGCGAACGACGCTCAACGACGTCGCTGAGACGCTCGACGCGCTCCGTGACGTCGCCGAGGACGTCGACGTAGGAACGCTGACAGCCTGAGGCATGGGGACGGTCACCGTTCGGTTTTAAGGCGCGCCGCGACGACATCCCGACACCGATGCCCCCTAGCGACGAACCGATCCAGCGAACGGTCTACTGCCGAAACTGTGGGACCGAGATCGCCGAAGACGCCGACATCTGTCCCGAGTGTGGGATCAGACAACAGACCGCGAATCGAAGTGTCGGCGACATCGAGTTCTTCGAGCAGTACTCCACGCTGACGTGGCTCGGAAGTGCGATCGTCGCCGTGTGCACGTTCCCAATCGGACTCCTCGTTCCGGGGTACTTCGCGTACCGGGCGAGCCAGGGAACCGGGATCGAGCAGGGGCGCTGGGAGGTGTGGGCGGTCCTCCTCGGGAACCTGTTCGGGATCGCCGCGGTCGAGATCGCCGGCGAGACGGGCGCGAAGGTCGTCGTGATTCTCGAACTCCTGCTCGGGGTGTTGGTGTTCGTCGCGGCGGTCCTCGGCGCGTTCGTCCTCTTCGGCGCGCAGATCGGCGTCGGCACACCGCTCCTCGCGCTCGGCGCATAGGCGACGGATACGGTGCGGGAGGGGCGAGTTCTGCGGCGGGCGGTGCGGATGCGATGCGGGAGGGGCGGCGCGGACCCGTACCCACCGCGAGCGCGGCGCGCTCGCGGGAGTTTTTAGTGGAGGTTTTTGCCGTGAGAGGGCCGCGAAGCGGCCCCGAACGGCAAAAAAGTCCTACATGAAATCCGCGATGCCGGACTGTTTGTTGTGATCGTCTTCGAAGACGGATTCGAGGGAGGCTTCGAGTACCTCCAAGCGCTGTTTCGTGTACTCCCGACAGTCGTACTCCTCCGCAACCTGAAGTGCTGTGTCCATGTACTTATTCACGGAGCCTTCGTGGACAGTGAGGTTGACGCGCCCACCACACTCCCGGCAGTCGCCAGAGAGGGGCATCCGGCGGTATTTCTCGCCGCAGTCGAGACAGCGGGTCTCCTGGCGCGAGAAGGCCCGAAGGTTCCCGATGAGATCGGGGAGGAAGTGGCCCTCGATAACGCGTTCGGCGACGTCGGTCTCGTCGACGGCGCGGAGCTTTCTGGCCAACTCGAGTTGGGCGTCCATCTTCTCCATCATCGAGCCGAGCGTCTTGTACGCGGATAAGTCGGGCCCGAGCGCGATGTCGGTCGTGTCGTGGGTGTGCCGGAAGCCGGTGTACTCCGAATCGGTACCGAGGGACTCCTCGGCGATGGTGATGTCGACGTCCTCGGGGTCCGCCATCTCGCGGGTCGCCTCGTAGAACTCGAGAGGATAGCGCTCGACGACGTCCATGTTGTGCGCCTCGTCGTCGATCTCGCTCGGGTCGATGCGCGAGGACATCACGAGGGGCGCGTCCATTTGGCCACCGCGTTTGTCAGGGAGGTAGGACTTCGAGAAGTTCAGGAGGCCGTCCATCAGGAGCATGACGCAATCCTCGTCTCCGTCACACTGCGCAGAAGCAAGGTTTTCGGCGAATAAGGAATGCGTATCCTCGACAGTCAGACAATACGTATATTCTTTATCAGATTTTGAGTATGTGGCGGTTTCGACGACATCGAGTTCGAGTGCTCCGCCGTCGGCGACGGCCGCCGCGGGAGTCGTCTCGGACGCGTCGGGCTTCGCGGGGATTCTCTCGCCGCCGTCGAGGTCGCGGGCCTCGACGCGCTCGACTGCGCCCGCGTTCCAGCAGAGCATCTCGTGGTCGGGCGTCACCGTGATCTCCCGCCCGTTCCGCGTCTCGACGCACACCATGTGGTCGGGGGCGCGGTGCTTCGAGACTGCCGTGACGGGTTTCCGGACGACGTTCCCCTCGCTATCGACGGACGGGACGTGGACGTCGCCGTCGAGTCGCTGAACGAGCGTGCCGAAGTCGTCCTCGGCGGCCGTCTCAGAGTCGAGACGATCCTCGACGAGCGTTTCGATGGCCTCGTAGCGCGTCTCACCGTGCTCGTCTTCGAACCAGACCTTCGTCTCGGGGTGGAAGCAGTTCCGCCGTTTCGCGGCGTGGAAGTACGGATGGGCGTACCCCACCGCGGCGCTCGTGAAGCCGACGACGCGCCCGACGACGGCGGCGGAAGTGTGGGGGGCCATCCCGAAGACGAGTTCGCCCACCAGGTCGTCGCGCTCCTCGACCTCGTAGAAGGGGTCGAGCCCGTAATACTCGCTGAGGAGGTCGTCGACGAAGTCCGCGGTCTTGAGCATGTGCTCGGCCGCGCCGTCGGGGAGGACGATGTCCTGCACGCGGAGTTCGACGAGTTGGTCGTCGTGTTCGAGCGGCCGACCCTCGATGTCGGTGTCGTAGCCGAGTTCGCGGAACTGCTCGACGGAGACGTCGAGTTCGGCGGGGCGGACCGAGGTGACGGGGAGGTCCGTCATGTCGTAGCGGACAGTCCCGTCCTTGAACGTCGTGACGCCGTGTTTCGCCCTGAGGACGCCCTTCTCGATTGGTTCGGGGATCTTCTCCGTCGAGGTGAGCCCCTTGACGCCTTTGAGGATGTCGTAGGCGTTCTCGCGCTCGCCGACGGCCTGGAGCGCCTCGCGGTACGCGGAGCGAATGTCCACCGTCTGGCGTTCGACGTTATCGAGTTCGCGCTCGCAGCGCGGGCACATGATGCGCCCGGACTCGTCAGGCTGGGCGACGACGCCGCAGTCGTCGCACTCGTAGTGGGGATCGGTCCACGCGCCACACTCCCCACAACGGGGTTTGTAGGTGTGTTCGCCACAGTCGGGGCAAGCGCGCTCGCCGAGTTGGACGTCCACGAGGCCCTGTTCGGCGCGCATGTCCGGCGTGTAGTCGGCGGCGTCGCGGAAGGAGCGCTGGGGGCCGCCGGCCTCGCCGATGGGGAAGAGGGTGTGGACGGCGGGCGAGAGGTCGCGCGACTCCGACTTCTCCGGGCGGCCCATTCGGTTGCCGATGCGCGTCGGGGCGCGCTCCTGCACGGCGAAGGGCGCGATTTCCTCGACGGCCTGCATGGCGTTCGGCCAGTCGTGGACCGCATCGTCGAAGTCGTCGGCGGTCCAGTCGCGCTCTAAGTCGTCGTCGAAACCGAGCGTGCGGACGAGCGGCCGCCAGTCCGCGACGGTGAGCGTTCCCTCCCCCTGTTCGTGTTCGACGAGCAGGCGTTCGAGCGCGCGGCACGCGCCGTCGGTGTTCGGAATCGCGAGTGCACCATCTTGTACGGCCGCGCCGTCGATCGCGTCCGCGAGCGCGCACAGGTCGGCGAGCGCGAGGTCGTGCCACGTGTAGGTGTATTTCGGGTGGAGCGGCGTCTCGTAGTCGCTCGCCCACGCGAGGGCCTGCTCGGCGTCCGGGTCGTCGAGGTCGACGTACGGCGAATCGCGCAGGGCTTGGACATCCGCGCCGTCGGCGGCGAACGCCTGCTCCCACCACTCGACCGTCCAGCCGGCGGGCGCGAGCGGATGGTTGTTCTCGATGAACTCCCCGTAGTTCACCAGGTATTCGCCCAGGTCGAGGATCTCGACGACGCCGTTTTGCACCTCCAACGCTTCCGCGGGGTCGTCGATTCGCCGGACGTCGCCGTTTGCGAGTTTGACCGTCGGGCCCTCGATGGAGTCGACGGGGACGACGCCACCCGCCTTCCCCGGGCGCTCCGTCTTGATCTGGGTGCCGGTCGCGAGAAAGTCGTCCACGACGTGCATCGTCGCGGGGTGGACGCCCGCGGTCGCGAAGCCGTGATTGCGTGCACGCCCGTAGCGGAGGCGGAAGCCGCCCGTCTCGCTGGGATGGCCGAACACCGGCCGGCCGGCGATGAGGTCGCGGAGGTACTTCTTCGAGGGCTCGACGCGGGGCGGACCGTCCGGCGTCGCGTCGTCCGTTTCGGCAGCGTCGTCCTCGTCGCCCGCGTCGGTCTCGTCACCGTCATCGCTCGCCCCGTCGTCGCCGCCGTCATCGCCGTAGTAGGTGCCGTCGATGAGGTCCTGGAGCCACGGCCACGCCACCTCGTCGAGCTGGCGCGTGTAGCGCTGGATCTTCGGGGCCTTGAGGGCGATCCCCTCGGCGAGGACGAGACACATCCCGCCGCGCGCGGAGTTCGTGTCGACGCGCTCCAGATCGCGGAATCCCGAGACCTCCTCGTCGCCGGTGGCCTCGCCGTCCAGCATGATAGGCATGTGCTCGGCGATGAATTTCGTCTCCTCGTCCTTCGGCGAGTACTGGAGGCCGGTCTCGTCGTCGTAGAGCGAGACCTCCTCGGCGTAGCGCTCGACCTCGTCGTCGTGCGCGCCGTACTCCTCGATCCCGAGGAGGGAGCGCGCGTAGTCCGCGACGAGCACTGAGAGCGCCTGGGCGGTCCCGCCCGCGGAGCGGATCGGGCCCGCGTAGTAGACGTTCACGAACTCCGTCCCGTCGTCGTTCTGGAGGAGTTCGACGCGGTCGATCCCCTCGATCGGCGCGGCGACAACGCCCTCGGTCAGCAGGGCGACCGCGGTCCGGACCGCGCCTTCGATCTTCCCCGCGCGCGTGTCGTAGTCGCCGACCGTCCCCTCGACGAAGTCCTCGACGAGCGCGAGCGCCGCCTCCTCGCGGCCCATCTCGCCTTCGAGGTCGCGCACGCGCTCGGCGACGCCGTCGATTCCGAGGATATTCTCGACACGATCCGCCATGTCGCGCGCGACCGGGATCTCGACTTCGGGTTTGGGGTCCTCGCCGCGGGTCTTGGCCGCTTCCGCGACGTCGAAGGCCTCGTCGAGTCGGGTTTCGAGCCCCTCGAAGTAGGCGTCGTCTTCCGGGCGCATCAGTTCACGAAGCGTACAGCGCTGACGCTCTTGAGGGTTGTGCTCGTGGCGTCGCGGCGGCTTTGTCGCTGCGCTACTCGCGCCTCGCCTCGATCAGCGCTCGTTTCGTCGCGGACCCTCGCTTCGCTCGGCTCCGCGTTACTCACGGGTCGCCCCTTCCCGTTCGTTTCGTCGCGGACCCTCGCTTCGCTCGGCTTCGCGTTACTCACGGATCGCTATCGCTCCCCGTTCGTCATTCGCGGCGGCTTAGTGGTTCACAGAAGATTTAGGTGTATTCTGAGTTGGTAGGGCAATGACAGGACGAGAGAAAGAGAT
>NZ_BAAABL010000049.1:0-544 GCF_039520965.1 Halarchaeum salinum | reverse complement strand
CGAGGTAGTACGGGACACCGCCGAGGACGCCCCACGCGAACACACGGTCTTCGGGCGTGTAGGCGTCCGAGAGGAACTCCTGAGTGGCGGTGAAGTCAAGCGGTCGGAGGTCCAGTTTTACGGTCGCTCGGCCGTAGAGTGGACTGTTCCCGAGGAGAGCAGCTTCTTCCATCATGCTGATCGATGAGCCGACGAGAACAAGCGTTCCAGACGTCTGCTGGAAGTGATGATCCCAGAGACGCTGGATGACGGAGGGGAGACTCCCGTCAGCGTCGATGAGATAGGGGAATTCGTCTAAGACGACGACCGCGTTCTGGTCACCGAGATAGCCGAGGAGTGCCTCCCAGTCCCGCTTGATGTTCGTGATGCCAGGGAACGTCTCGGCGGCAACGTCGACGAACTCGTCGAGTTGGAGCTGTGCAGTAGTCTCTGTGCCCTGATAGACGACGGCGTCGTCCCGATCGCGGAGCGAGTGTCAGTCGATCACATCGGCTTAGAGAGAGTGTCTGCTTGGAGAGAGTGTGCAACCAAACCAAGCAGACAG
>NZ_BAAABL010000048.1:0-740 GCF_039520965.1 Halarchaeum salinum | reverse complement strand
GTCACGCATCGTCCAGCGGTCGACATCAGCAAGTCTCGCGGCATCACCGAGCGTGATTCGCTCGCGTTCGTAGAGGGCGACCGCCGCTGCAATCCGTTCGTTCTCGTGGTCCTCGAAGTATTCACGCACGAACTCGCGCAACGCATCGCTCTTGCCACCGAACACACCAGCCTCGACAGCGCCCTCGATGAGGAGGTCGAGATCATCTGGATAGGAGCCGGTAATTCGTGCCATCGTTCTATCCGAGACTACGCCTTCATACTATTTATGAACTGTGCCAGAATGCCGTATGCATTGAGGCGACCAGTCTCAACTACTGTGGGGATGGGAAGTTGAGACTACGGCGGGTTTAGTGGGGCTGTAATGCGTGGTCTGGGGCGAATTTGTGAGTGGAGGACGCTTCGAATTCTCTCTCGAGGACCTTCTCGTGTCGTACTACCAACTAGATCGGTGAATTTCCGAGATTCCCGACAGCGTTGCCACTCAGGAATCCGCATTGCCCCGGACAGAGGACCTCCCTATCCAATTCCGGTCTCCTTCTTCAGCAGCGTGAGCGTATTGTCGGCCGTCACAATGGGTGAGTGTTCGTACTCACCCGTCAACTCGACTTGGACGAGTAGATCGACCGCCCGCCAAATCGAGTAGAGAAGACACGCAAACGCGAAGTAGAAGAACCGCAGTCCGAAATTCGTCGACGCCGTCCGCGAGCGCATCAACGCGCTCTCCAAGGACGACGGCTG
>NZ_BAAABL010000047.1:0-745 GCF_039520965.1 Halarchaeum salinum | reverse complement strand
AAGTGTACGGCGATTTCAACTTGTCTAAGCTGATTCAGGGATCCATGTGAACTCTTCTATGACACGCTCAGATGGGAAATAAGTATCTTCTGCCAGACCGGGTAGAGTAGTCAGTGTTACATACGCACATCTACTGATCAGATGATTCAGCGCAATTTGATTGGAACAAACGAAGTCCGTTTGCTGCTCGTGGAAACAAATTCTCCCATTGTTCTGATAAAATCGGGGTATCCTCTCGTGAGCAGGGGGTACACGAGACCACTCAGTCCTGCGAGTGATCGCCGTCAGACCTGTGCATTATTCCCTATCTTCGCAACACGTCTCTGTATGGGGAAGTTGAGACTACACCGGGTTTAGCGGGGCTGTGATGCGTGGTTTCGGGCGAATTTTCGAGGCGAAGCTGCTTCGGATCTCCTCTCAATGGTCTTCTCGTGTCGTACTACCAACTAGATTGGTGAAGTTCCAAGATTCCCGACAGCGTTGCCACTCAGGAATCCGTACTGGACCCGGACAGAGTATCGCTCTATCCGATTCCGGTCTCCTTCTTCAGCAGCGTGAGCGTATTGTCGGCCGTCACAATGGGTGAGTGTTCGTACTCACCCGTCAACTCGACTTGGACGAGTAGATCGACCGCCCGCCAAATCGAGTAGAGAAGACACGCAAACGCGAAGTAGAGGAACCGCAGTCCGAAATTCGTCGACGCCGTCCGCGAGCGCATCAACGCGCTCTCCAAGGACGACGGCTG
>NZ_BAAABL010000046.1:0-10659 GCF_039520965.1 Halarchaeum salinum | reverse complement strand
CACCGGCGCGGGCTTGAACCCGACCAGCCCCTCGGACCACTCTTCGGGCGGCGTCTCGTCGTACTCACAATCGCTGTCCTCGTGGTAGCTCGGCGAGTTCTCGCACTCCGGGCACTGTTTCGCGATGATTGGCGCCCAGATCCAGATGGCCGACTCACCCTCTTTGACGTGACGGTCGAACTCCTCCTGCCACGTCCGGTAGCCAGCCACGCGGGTTGCCTCGGGACACTGCCGCTTGATGAGGAGCGTGTTCCGGTAGGAGTAGTCGTGGAACCGACTCTGGACATCGAGCCACTCCTGGAACTCTGCGCTGGCCTGCGCGTCGTCGACGCCGGCGACGAGGTCGTCGATCCACTGTTCGATGGTACTGTTCATCTCGTCGGATCGCGTGTCGGTCTGGTCGAAGGAGACCGACGAGTCACTGGTCGTAGCCATTGTGTGCACGGAATCGAGTTCACGGCGACTGCATCAGTTCAGACCGCGCCGCACCCCTCAGGGGCGTTCAAAAAACCGCTCTGTCGGTTAGCGGAGCTCGTGGCGTTCGTCCGCAAAGCCGACCGTGACGAGGTACTCGAGGAACTCGTCGAACCGCTCGACGTCGCTGGGCGTGTCGGTCGCAAGATGACGCGCCCACTCGATGGCCCACTGGAAGGCGGGATCCGTCCCGCCCTTGCCGTGAATGTACCACCAGCGCGCCGCCTTGAGAACCACTATGGGATTCGTCGGCGGCTGCTCACCGGCGAGCCCACGGGTGATGGATTCGATTTCGTCGGGGACGTCGGCTGGATCGACCTCCGCTGATTGCGTGTTGTCGATATCGACCGGGATCTCGTCGATCGAGACGTTGTCAGGACGCTGTTGTTGACTCACTGGAAGTCACCTCTGAGAGCTTTCGAAGGAGCCCTCGCCCTCTCTGGGGGCACGAAAAACAGGTCGCGAAGTCACGCCGGCGGGAGGTAGACGCTCTGTTCGCCGGCGATCTCCTCCAGGTTGTTTCGATGACGATGGCTGAAGTAGCACTCGTAGCTGCAGTATCCACAGATTGCGCCGGTATCGTACTCGGCGACGTACGGGCCGCGGCGAGTTCGCCAGACGTTCGCCCCGCACTCGGTACAAGCGGCGTCCTCGAGATCGGCAGGACCCGGTCCCTCGTACTCGACGTCGAGCCCCTCGTCTTGCGGTGTCGTTTCGGGCCAGATTTCGTGGGTCCTCCAAAACTCACGGACGCGAGCGAGGCTGTGGCGCACCGTCTTTCGCACGGTGACGTGGTCGGCGTCGCGACCGCTGTCGTCCCAGCCATCGGCCGTCCAGAACTCACCGAACTGTGCGCCGCGATGCAGCCCGTTCCAGTCGACGCCGACGATGTCGGCTGGTGGCTCGTCCGTGAGTGTCGGTCTGGTCAGCTGTCGAATGGCGTCGAGCTGCTTGGGCGGACTCCCGCCGAGGATGTGGACGCGCCGCCCTCTCCAATCGGCTGGATCGGAGAAATCGTGGGCCAGTCGGTCGGCGTATCCCCGTGAATACCCGAGGACGAGGGTCTCGGGTATCGCGTCGATCACCGCTCGCGACTTCGGAACGACGATGAGCTCGGCCTCGGGATAGCTCGCTTGGATCTCACGAGCCGCAGCGACGTGGGCGTCGACGTCGTCGATTTCGTCGATGTCCCCGATGACCCCGACCTCTGGTTCGTGATCGAAGAAGCGGTCGACGAACCGCTCCAGATCGGGATTTCGGAAATCGTTGTCGAGCATCCCAACGGGAAGGCTGAGGTTCTGATACTGCGTCTCTTGGTACCCACAATCCTCGCGAAACCCGGGAAGGAAGCCGAGTTCGACAGCGTCGACGACAAACGGCGCTCGATGCAGAAACGCCACATAGTCTGCTTGTCTGGCGGCGGCGATTTCACGGGCGGTGCTGGCGCTGGAGCTCAGCTCGAGAGACATGATTAGGCTTGCGAGGCCGCTGCTGGCTGCCCCGCACCCTTTCAGGGGCCCGAAAAACCGAGGCACAGCCTGTTAACCAACAAAAGGGGAAACCTACGCGGGGTGTGTTGGTTAAGACCAGAGCTTACTCTTCGTCCTCACGTAGCTCTTCAGCCTTCCACTTGAGCCGGCGTAGGATCTGCGTCCGATTCTGGTGGGCGTTCTCGTAGGCAACACACTCTTGGAGGGTTTCCATATCCGGGATCGTCGCGATACCAGCCTTGATCAATCGGTAATTCGGTGCTTCAAGACGCTTCTCAGGTGGGAATTCGTCGTCACTCCCGTCGCTAATCATGGACTGTTCCATCTCGGTAGCCCTCCACCCCTCCAGGGTGAGAAAAACAGAACAGACGACTACATCACCGACGCGGCGTCAGGCCATCGCCTCTTGGAACCGCTCACGCAGCGCGTCCTCGCGTTCTTCGAACTGCTCGACTTTCTCCTGCAGGTCGTCGCTGACGCGCTCGATGCTCGCCAGCGCTCGTTCGCCGGCCAGCGAGGCCTGTGACCCGTCGTCCCCGTCCGCCTCTAGCTGCTGCTCGTAGGCCTGCTCGACGCGCTCGATCGTACCTTCCGGGTTGAACAGAATGTCGTTGGCGATGCGGACGTACTGATCGAGGGATGCCCCCTCTTTCCCCCGGAAGAAGTGGGAGAGGGCGTACGTCGCGCCGGAATGCAGCGTCCACATATCGATCTCGAAGGGGGACCCCGCATTGGCTTCTGCATCGCCGGCGGCACGCTCGGCCAGGTAGTCCGGGAACCCCAGCAGGGTGTAGAACTCCGTGACGGTGAACGGGAGTTCGGAGAAGTCGAGTTCGATGTCCTGGGCGTCCCGGATGAACTCGAAGAGGTCGTCGGCGACGAGTTCGACCTGTGCGAGGAGCTCCTCCCACCAGGTCCGGAAGTTCCGCACGTCGCCGACGTGTTTGATGACCTCCTTGTCGGTGAGCGAGCGCATCGTGTTCGAGCAGTAGCCATCCTGAGCGAACCCCTCCACGTAGACGGCGTGCTCGCCGAAGAAGTCGTAGCCCGACGTGACGCCCATCGTGATCGGCTCTGACCGGCCGGGAAGACGCACCTCGAGGCCGTCGAACATGATGTCCATATGGACCTCGCCGCCCCCGCGGTAGCGCCGAATCTCGCCGAACATCACGTCGCCCAGCGGCGTCCCGTCGATGGTCTCCTCGCGAAGGACCTCCTCCAGGGGGCCGTAGACGTCGACCGGGTTGATGATCGAGTACGAGTCGGTTGGGATATGGAACAGGGAATCTGTCTCGGTGTCCTCATCTCGGGCCTGCTCCCGAGCGCGACTTGGCTCGACGAGTGCGTTGAACCGCTCCGTCTCAACCCACTCGTCGGTGTAGGGATTCTGGTACGCCACGGTCGTCTCGACGGCCTGCGGAAGATTGCGAATCGCCTCGGCGAAGGTCACAGGGTCTGCATCCCCGTGTCGCTCTCGGTACCACTCTGGTAGTTCGGTGTCGGTACGCCCATCCACGCCAGCGAAGATGGTTCTGGACTCTGGATCTTTCATCTCAGTCACCTCACTTCAGGAATCCTCGTCGACGTGCGACTGCATCGTCTCGCGCCCTGCGCCCCTCTCCCGGGCGCAAAAACAACACCACGTTAACCAACGCCCGTCTCTGAATGGCGGGGAGTGTTGGTTAATCCAGATCCAGTCCACGGCTCGGATCAGATGTCGGAACTACTCAGATTCGTCTCTCCGTACCCGGACCTGCTCAGGATTTGGAACCCAGGGGTGTGCTTCCCAGCAATGCCGAGCGTGACTATGCGGTGAGTCGAACTCTCTACTACAGGATCCACACTCGTAGGTGGCATCGGGCCAAGGCTCGCTGACGAACATCGCTGTCACCGTCGTCGCCACCGGCTCGGGGGCCTCGCTCCGCGTAACGTACCTGTAGCCGAGAACCGTCCGTTGGCCTATCGCTGTTCGGGCGATCTCGGTGGGCTTGTCCTCGGGGAGATACACCCAGCGAACGAAGTCGTCGACCGATTTCTTGGCTGAGGGCTGGAGGATGAACCATCGCTCGTGGTCATCTCGGAACAGGTAGCGTTCGGTCCCCCTGTTTTGGAGGTATATTGGGTCACCCCTACCTGGGACGAGCCGTAGTCCGAGCGACGGCGATACCGGTTTCAAAAGCTGGTCGACGACCGATGGGCCGTCATCTGTCTGGCTGTCCGAATCAGCCTCCGCTACGAATTCATCGAGACTGGCATTCGTGGTCACGGGGACCACCTCCCGAGTGAGGCCTGTTCCCGGTCGGACTCAGCTGGAACTTCGCAGAGAAACCGCCACTTTGGCTGCTCTCGGATCTGCTTATCGGGGCGATTTCCCGCTTGGCCGGGGTCCGTTTTACCGGCACAGTGCCAGCCCTTGTCTCTGAGCGCTTTGACCATCGAGCCGTCGAAGTCGGCTCGCACGAACGTCAGCAGGAGCCGAACGCCTCGTCGCCGACCGTGCCGACGCACGAATCGTTCCATCGACCGGGCGAGGGCGGCAGAGGCGAGATTGGGGAAATCGACGCCGATGCAAATCCGTGCTGCCTCGACGATTTCGTCACCCTCGAATCGCGTTCCGTCGTGCTCCAGCGAGCGAATCAGCGGATAGCGCCACGTAATCGCACCTAGTAGCTGGTCCTGGTAACAGAGTCCGTGATGGACGAGATTCGTCCGGGGGACATCGTCCATATAGGAGTGATGTGCTTCGTAGATCGCGCCGGCGACATGGCGCGGGATCGATTCGATATGGACGCGCTCTGCGAACCGCAAACCGAGCGGCGCCGTGACCGGCTGCCCCTCCCGATGGATGGGACACGAGCACCCCTCGGGGGTAGGCGTATATTGGAAGCCGGTACTCCGTATTTGGTCTAGAGAGTGAGTTTCGGTCACGAGTCGGTGTCGTCGGTGCGCTCCTGTCGGTCGTTGTATCGCTCCAGTTCACGCCCGATTTTCTCGAGCGCCTCGACACCACGTTCGAGGAGCTGATGGGTGGCTCGCGCCAGTCGAAGCGTCTCCATCAGTGCTCCCCCTCCGGGGGTTCGATGAGGTCGTTGCTCTCTTCGGCGAGTTCTTGGATTACCCGTTCCACGTCAGCCTCCTCGACAACTGTCCGATGTGCGAGCGGGGCAGGATATGCCCGGTCACCCTGGCTGCAGAGCACGACCAGCCACTCGTCGGTTCCATCCCCGAGTACGATGTAGTGGTCGCGGTCAGCGCGCTGGAAGACCCGCCGGTCCGGGCGGGAGACGGTTCGCCAGTTCTCGGGGAGCGTCGGTGACGGCCTTCCACCGTCGGCGAGGGCGACGACGTCGTCGGTAAGGGTCGCCATCGCGGCGTCGATCTCCTCGCCGGGGAGGTGCCAGCACGCCGCGGCACCGTCGCACTCCAGCTGCGAAACCACCTGATTCCGGAACGCGATGTAGTGCTCACGGGCGAACTGCTCATCGTCGTAGTAGTCGAGGAGGAGCGCGCACGCGAGCTGGGCGGGCCCGCTTCCTCGATACCCGACCTCGAAGCCACTCGGACTGTGGTTGACGAGATCGAGACTGCGGTCGGGCGTGAGCTCTGTGCCCTCGGGACGGCGAGTGACAACGAGCTCTCCACGTCGCCGCCGGCCGACGTATGCCGTCGTCATTTGAATCGCCCCCGTTCGTCCCGCTCGCGATTGGACACGTCCCACTCGTGGTTGGTTGGTTTAATCTCGGACCCGAAGCCGTGTCGTTCGGCGTGTTCGGTGCGACTGAGGAGTTCGAGATTCTCCGGCCGGTTGTCCCACCTGACACCATTTTTATGATGAACGTGCTTGTCAGCGACGGCGTCGAATCCGCGCTCTGCCACCATTACGAGTCGGTGGATACCGACCGAGTCTGTCGTCCCACGATAGTTTGTGGCACAGATGACGTAGCCACGGTCGGTGAACACGGCGGGATGCCGTCGACGGTTCGGGGCCGCCTCATGTGCGTCTCGACGAGGAATGTCGAACTTCTTCATCCACTTATGAACCGTCGGTTGCGTACAGTCGAGCTTATCTGCGATCTCGTTCGTACTCAGCTCCTGTTCCCAGTAGAGTTCGTAGAGGAGCGATTCGTCTCGCCAGGGATACTCTGAATCGGTCATGGCTCGGTAACGGGGAGTGGCTTCCCCCGCGCCCCTCTCGGGGGCAATAAACACTACCGAGCGGAATCGTACTTGAATCTCAGATCCAGTCCGTCACCGACCCGGGCAGGTCTGCAGACAGCGTGAGTTACGGTGGGAGGTGACGGTCGTAGATATTCCGCCGATGCCCGACCGCCTCGACGATGAGGACATCCTCGTCTCGGTCCCACGTGATGATCGCACGGTAGTCACCGGCACGAAGCTTGTAGTACGGGTAGCCGGTGAGCTTTTCGAGTCGGTGGGAGGTCCAGTCTTTCGCCTCGTCGAGTTTCTTCACCAACCGCTCTTGCGCTTCCGATTCGAGCCCCTCCAGCAAATCGAGTGCTTTCGGTGTCCACTTGACCTCAGTCATCGATGCCCAGCCGGTCCTTCACGTCGTCCTGCGATACCGTCTCGCCCTGCTCCCGCTGCTTGCGGCTCTCGGCCAGATGCTCCAGCGCTTCCTCGGACAGTTGCGTTGGCGGGTTGACGGCGTCCCGGAGCGCGTCGCGGATGAACTCGGATTTGTTCGCGTAGCCACGTTCCTCCCAGACGTCGTCGACCTGTGCCAGCAGCGACTGTGGCACCCGGACGTTGATTTTCTCCATTTCACCGTCGCCGCCGGCGTCGCTGTCAGTACTCATATGCTGTGATACGCTTGTATCACGTAAGTAGCTTCGGTTGGATACGCGAACTGTGGTTGACGAGGTCCAGACTGCGCTCGAGGGAGAGTCGCCGATGCTCCGAGAGGTTCAGCACGACGGCTTGGCCGTCGACGCGGAAGCCGACGTATTCGACTGTGGCTTGGTGAGCCTGACCTGGCGATGCGACTGGAACCGATTCCGAACTTGCTACAGGTACATTCCCGTTCATCGTTGCTCGCGGGCGGTTCGGTGACCCCCGCACCCCTCTCGGGGGCAATAAACACCACCCGCCCAGAATTGTCCTTGAGTTACAACGGATCAGCTGATTTGCTCTACGAGGGTGGGGTTGCTCAGACCATCTCCTGTCGGAGTAATCCCTGTAAACACGGGAGTCCCGAACGTTAACTACCGGGGAAGCATACGTCTATGTATGACAATTACGACTGAGTTTTCCCTCAGTTCACCGTCTCTCCCGCTGGTCAGTATCACTGAGAGACTCCCACCGGACCAAATTGAGTGCGTCCATGGGCTCTGTTTCGAACAGGACGCCCGGATGTTCATCGTCAAAATCGATTCCGATGTCAACGTTTCAGAAGCCGACTTGGAATCGCTGGACGAAGTCCAAGAGGCGACAACGATCGGCTACGCGGGCGAGCAAACCGTCCACAACCTTACGATAGACCTCGCCGACGCGATCTCGGAAGTATTCAGTGGGGGCAGTTCCGTAGCGGCCAAACTCGAGCCGACCGTCGTCACACCGGACGGATGGTACGAAAGGAAAGTGTACAAGGACCGTGATGCGTTCATGGAGTCCCGGACCCGCTGTGAGAACTACGGGATCTCGCTCGACCTCATCTCGATGACCTCCACTTCCGCTACATCGGACGATGCTATCCCGTTTGGGTTGACTGAACGGCAATACGAGGCGCTGACACTCGCGCTCTCTCGTGGCTACTACGAGAGCCCACGACAGACCTCGACTGAGGAGCTCGCTACGGAACTCGGCATCTCACAACCCTCGCTCTCGAGACTCCTCAGGCGGGGTGAGCGGCAGCTACTCTCTTCGGCGCTCCAAACACAGGAGCACTTAAACACGGTTTCCAATTAGCACCGTCGCTATCTGGCCGTAATCCCTCTGATTTTGTAGACAGAGACCTACTATGAAGACAGTTGAACTCAACAACGGTGTGGAGATGCCGATTCTCGGATTCGGCACGTATCAAATCGAGGACCTCGACGAGTGCGAACGAAGTGTTTCGGAAGCCCTCGAAACAGGCTATCGACTCATCGATACTGCGGCGTCGTATGAGAACGAGGAGGCGGTCGGGCGGGCAATCGAGAAGAGCGACGTGCCGCGAGACGAGGTGTTCGTTACGTCAAAACTCTGGGTGCAGGACACCGGCTACGAGGCTACGTTGGACGCGTTCGAGCGATCGTTGGACCGACTGGGCCTCGACTACCTCGACCTGTTTCTGATTCATCAGCCCTACGGCGACGTCCACTGTTCGTGGCAGGCTATGGAAGACCTCTACGAGGACGGCAAGATCAGGGCCATTGGAGTCAGCAACTTCCACCCCGACCGGGTGATGGACCTCATGGTCCACAACGACGTCGTCCCGGCAGTGAATCAGATCGAGACGCATCCCTTCTACCAACGAACCGAGGATGCAGCATTCCTCGAGGAACAGGACATCAAACACGAGTCGTGGGGGCCGTTCGCCGAAGGCCAGAACGACATCTTCGAACACGACGTGTTGACCACGATCGGAGACCGCCACGGCAAATCCGCTGCACAGGTAGTGCTTCGATGGCTCATCCAGCGCGAAATCGTCGCCATTCCGAAGTCGGTTCACGCCGACCGGATCGCTGAGAACTTCGAGGTCTTCGACTTCGAACTCACCACGGAGGAAATGGAGACGATCGCCGAACTAAACGAGGGCGAAAGCCAGTTCTTCGACCACCGAGATCCGGAGATGGTGAAGTGGCTGGGGGAGGCTGAACGGGACACGTGAGCTGATCTGAGCGCTCTCCCTACGTGACCTATCCGTCTCTCAGACGCGATCTCCGGTATCCCCTTCGCCACTTCAGAGACGACGGGAGTTAAATACGGTTTCCAGATAGCATCGAAGTCTTGGATATCAAACCCGCAATTCGCAAACGTACAAAACATGGATGTGACAAACGTCCCGGCCGCTAATAGAGAAGAATCCGATCACCCGGCCCAAGTGACGACGGCGCTCGTTTCGGATGGTGTTTCGAGCGAGTTCGACGGGAACACCGTCCGCTCGGTGGAAGTTACGTTCCGACCGGGAGAACGAACCAAATTCCACACGCATGCTGGCGTACAGGTGTTGTACGTCACTGAAGGCGAAGGGATCGTCGCGACCCGCAACGGAGAACGTGAGGTCTCGGAGGGCGACCTGATCGTCTTCGAGCCTGATGAAGAGCACTGGCACGGGAACACACGGAATGCCGATTCGCCGTTCAGCCACCTCGCCTTCATGGCTGAACCGGACGGATCTGAAGTAACTGCCCTCGAAGAACCATAACCATGGAATACACGACTCTCGGTTCGACCGGAATGGAGGTCAGCCGCATCTGTCTCGGCGGGATGAGTTTCGGCGTGAGTGACTTCCACGACTGGACGCTCGACGAGGAGGGCTCGCGCGAAATTATCGAACGCGCGATTGACCTCGGTATCAACTTCTTCGACACGGCCAACGCGTACTCAAATGGAGAGTCCGAGGAGATCATTGGGAATGTTCTCGGAGAGTACGACCGCGACGAACACGTCGTCGCCACGAAATGCTACTTCCCCACGAACCTCTTCTCCGATGCAGACGAACCGCACCCGAACGCGTCGGGACTCTCCCGGAAGACTGTCGAGCAAGAACTGGAGAATTCGCTAGACCGACTGGGGATGGATACCATCGATCTCTACCAGATCCACCGGTGGGACTACGAGACACCCATCGAGCAAACGCTGCGTGCCCTTGATGACGCAGTTCGACGCGGGAACGTTCGATACATCGGCGCGTCGTCGATGTGGACTCACCAGTTCGCCGAGGCACTGTACACCAGCGAGCACCTAGATCTTGAACAGTTCGTGACGATGCAGGACCACTACAACCTCGTCTACCGCGAAGGCGAGCGGGAGATGTTCCCCTTCTGCGAGAAAGAAGACATCGGCGTCATCCCGTGGAGTCCGCTCGCACAAGGATACCTCACCCGCCCCCACGAAGAGATGACGGCGACGACCCGCGGCGAAGAGCTCACCGAGACGCACGAGGAATACCGGATGGGCGGCGGACCGGCCGTCAACGAGCGAGTTGAGGAACTCGCTGCGGAGAAGGGGGTGACGATGGCACAGCTCTCGCTGGCGTGGTTACTCCACCAGGACGTCGTCGATGCACCGATCGTCGGCACCACGAGCGTCGAACATCTCGAACAAGCCGTCGAAGCACTCGATATCGACCTGACGGATTCAGAGCTAGAGTACTTGGAAGAACCGTACGAGCCCCTGCCGATTGCTGGGGCTCCTGTCCCTGGGTCGGAAGCCAACTAGCGCCTCGGTGATATGAGGCCGCAGTCACTCCACAATGAGAGAGAATACCCTACGTACTTCGAACGATTCAGAGATCGATAGAACGAGTCGGCGAAAACTGCTAGGGGCAGCTGCAGTGGCAGGAGGTGGATTCCTTGCGGGATGCATAGACCCGAGCGGGTCCGAGACGGAAGAGCAGAATACCCCCTCCCAGACTGCGGATGAGAACGGCGTGTTGATCGTGTTTTTCTCTCGTACGGAAAACACCATCCGTTCTAGTTTAGTGGCAGTCAAAGGCGAACTCACCCGATTCAACGTCTCTGCGTAACCGTTG
>NZ_BAAABL010000045.1:0-43637 GCF_039520965.1 Halarchaeum salinum | reverse complement strand
CTAAGCTAGTAACGCTCTATAACAGTTAGAAACTCTACTATAGTGTGTGAAGACTTCTATGACACCCTCGACCTTCAGCGACAGGAACTCGACGTTCTCGTCGAGTTGGAGTTCGACCGCAAACGCGGTTCCTCGGCTACTGCAACGAAGCAGTTCAGGCTGGTCGGATTACTCGACGAAGGCAACGATGAGTACCACCTGTACTTCACGAATCTGCCGCGCAGCGACTATCCCGCGCCCGATATCGCACAGCTCTATCGGGCGCGGTGGGAAGTGGAGTTGCTGTTCAAGGAGCTGAAATCGCGGTTCAGGCTTGACGAGATCAACACGACGAAGCCGTACATCATCGAGGCGCTGATCATCATGGCGGCGATCTCGTTGATGATCAGCCGCGAGATCATCGACGAACTCCACGAACTGGAGGCGAAGCGATGTGACGCCGCGGACGCCGACGAGTCGGCGTCGCGGCTCCCACCTCGTCGTGGGTCACTAGCTGTTGAACGCCACGCACATCTGATCCAGTTGTACCTGATGCTGGAGTTGGGCTACGAACTGCCGGATCTGGACGAGCTGTTGCTGTGGGCGTCGCGGAATCCAAATCCACACAGGGAACGGTTACGCAGAGAGGTTGAATCGGGTGAGTTCGCTTTTGATCGCCACTAAACTAGAACGAATGGTCGGTGGGCCGAACCTGTTGACCCAGCTCGATAGCGAGATCCCCGCCCATCTCCAGCGCTTCGCTGACGAGGCGGGACAGAACGCTCAAACGGTGGTGTATCTCGTTCGTGACAGTGAGTTGATCGCCGCGTTCGCGATGGCCGACGTAATCCGTGAAGAGAGTTTCCGCGTCGTCGACGCCCTCCACGATCTGGGAATCGAAGTGGCGATGCTGACTGGCGACTCCCAGGACGTCGCCAACGCTGTCGCTGACGAACTGGGCATCGACACGGTGTTCGCCGAGGTCCTCCCCGAAGACAAAGACGAGAAAGTCCAGGAACTCCAAGACCAGGGGAAGCTCGTGGGGATGGTTGGTGACGGTGTAAACGATGCGCCGGCGCTGACGCGAGCCGACGTCGGGATCGCCATCGGGAGCGGCACCGACGTCGCCGTCCAGTCGGCGGATGTCATTCTCGTGCAGAACAACCCGATGGATGTAGTGCGACTCGTGAAACTCAGTAAGGCGAGCTACCGGAAGATGCAGGAGAACATCGTCTGGGCCGCCGGCTACAACGTGTTCGCGATTCCGCTCGCAGCAGGCGTGTTGGCACCGATCGGGATTCTGCTGTCTCCCGCTGTGGGTGCGCTTCTGATGTCGTTGAGTACAGTAATCGTCGCCATCAACGCGCAACTGCTCCGCCGGGTGGATCTATCCATCCCCGAGCTTCCAGGAGTGACACCATCCACTAGCACCCAAACTGCAGACTGAAACTCTGCCTGATCGCTTTAGGAGGGGTTTTTCGATTGCATACGGTTGGTATTCGGAATCAGAAAATCGGTGCAGTTTGGATAGATGGCACTCTGTAAACCGATTTAACGGGCTATAGATGCCAGTTTTCCCACTCACGCCGCGCCTCTTCTTGAGAAGCTGGTTGTCCTCACACGAGTTATCTCAGCATAGTTGATTCCAGAATCTCCCGACCAGTTTCTCACCCTCAACGTCGAGCAGGATGATTGAGTCATCATCAATGAAGGTGTTAGCTATGAGTGAACGAAGCGTAGCTGCGAGACTTACAGAGTACTTGTTTGTGCTGACCGATTCAACAGCAGCGGTTCCTGCGCAAAGAGGATGGGATCGCGCCGCTTGTGTGACTGGCTGATGGGATAGCTCACATGACTTCTCAGGAGCACCGATTGACCGACGCCTACCTTGTCGGGTTGACACTCACAGAGGCACTCAAAGCCGATCAGTCCCTCTGCACGGCTCTTCGAACTCTGGAGGGGCCGTTCGATTCGCTCAATGACGGCTACCCAGAGTGGCATCCAGCACCGCACTCGTTCGAGGGGATGGTACGCTTGTTACTCTACCGCGAACTCACTGGCGAAAGCTACCGTTCGCTCGCCCAGTATCCCGAACTCGCAGTTGTCTTCGACTTGGAGAAAATCCCCGACGAATCGGTGCTCTCGCGGACCTGGCGTAACCGGTTCGACGAGGCGACCCGGGAGTTCGTCACCACAGCCGCCCACTACGTCATCAAGGAAGTCCACGATCGCGACATCTCAGCGCCGGAGGTGCGGCCTAAGGCAGAGATCGTCGACGATGAGCAAGAAGCCGCAGATCCAGTAGAAGACAAATCCTTCTCACAGAAGGAGATCATCCAGACAACGCGCCTCGCGCGTGATCACGCCTTCGGTCACTTCGACTCTGGTCGGGCGTCGAACGCCTCGTACGAGGACACACAATTCTTTGAGCTACAGACGTTCATGGGGATGGTCCACTGTGGAACTGCGCAGGGAGCGACTCGCTTCCAATATCGCCATGGCGAAGAGTACAGCCCCCATGGTGATACCCACCTCCGCGCCGTCAAGCAGTTCGATCCCGAAGAACTCGTGAACGGATTCAACGAGACAACGGATCGCTTGCTCTCCGTGATCGCCTCGGAAGCATCCTTTCGAAGGCCGGTCACCGCTGCAATCGATATCACGACTATTCCCTATTACGGAGAGGTCGAAGGAATGCCGATGGTCAGCGGGACCAAGGACAGAGACGGTCGAGCATTCAAATTCGCAACCCTCTCGATCATCGGGCAGAACATCCCGCTCGTTCTGGCGGTTGAGCCGGTCCGTGAGAGTTCCGAGTGGGATGAGAACCCGTCGAATCAGATCCATCGTACTGTGCGACGGCTCGTTCGACGAGCGAAAGAACAAGTTCCGATCGAGACGGTGCTGTGTGATCGAGAGTTTGACTCGATACAAGTGTTCCAGACACTCTCAAACCTCGATGTGAACTACCTCATTCCGAAGCGAGTCTCAAGCTCCGAACGGGATGTGCTCGAACAAATGGAGGGAGACGACCAAGAGGTGGCTGTTGAGTCGGCTTCTATCCATGTAGAATCTGGATCGCATCCAATGCGGCTCCTGTACGTGCCGTCGACGAGTGGGGAGGGAACGGCCGTCTTCGCGACGAATCTACGAGTCGGTCCTGAGGAAGCCGAGACATTCTGTCAGCGCTACAGCCGCCGGTGGCAGATCGAGAGTGAGTACAAATCGATCAAAGGTGATTTTCTCGCGAAGACCTCCTCGAAAGACTACCGCATTCGTTTGTTCTACTTCGTTTTCGCGGTCCTCTTGTACAATATCTGGCGGCTCACCGACTTCCTGCTGAAAGCGAGTGTGGGAGGTGAGATGGACTACGCACCTGTGATTACTGCGGGTGAGTGTGTTGAGCTCGTTGCCTCGTCGTTGATTCCACACGACTAACCGGCTGATCCCCCTGAGTCCGCCGTTTGGGAGTGACAACCCTAATCAGGAGCGGCAGAATCTACGCAATTTCGCACGTCCGCCCAGTAGATGCGATCGGTAAGGATCCAAATCAGGACTGGTCGGTGAGAAGAACCACGAAGTGATGTTAATTCGATCTGAAACTGGGCTATCCTCCGAAACTGTGGGAGCGATTGGGCGAAGATTCTGTATATCGACATACGATTTACTAGACTTAATACTGCGCCCGCGGCGCCGCTACTCGCCGAAAACACGGGATTGGGGCGAAACGGTTTTGGTTTGTCTTAGAAGAGTAAGACCAACCAGATTTATTGTGTGGCCGACCGTGGGGGTAGGCACAGAACGTGGCTCCAACTCAGACCGGTGATGACGGGCGCGACCCCCAGGGAACGCGCCTCGAAGACGCCATCGACCGACGCCTCCGCGGCATCGACTCGGATCGCTACCGGGAGAACACCGCGACTGTCCTCCGCGAACTCGCCGCCTGGCTCCGTACTCACCGCGACGTCGAGACCGTCGAAGCCGTCGACGACGATGACTGCCGACGCTGGGTGCAGGCGTACCTCCACGATCGCGTCGTCGACGAGGCCCACCCCCTCACCTTCGACACGGACCGTGACTTTTCGGCCGCGAGCGCACACACGTACTACAACATCGCCCGGGCGTTCTTCTCCTGGTGTGTCGACGGCGAGCAGCTCCTCGCAACGAACCCGATGCAGCCCGACCGCGTCAAAGACGAACTCCCGGAAGACACAGAGGAAGTCGAGCAGGGCCAGCAGTTCTGGTCGGCTGACGCTCGCGAGGCACTCCTCCGCTACGTCGACACGGAGGCACACAACGCCCTGGACGACGAAACACGCGAGCACGAGCGGGCGTTCCGCGATCGGGCCATCGCTTACCTCCTCGCGGACACGGGCGCGCGTGGCGCCGAACTCTTCGCCGTCTCGGGTGACTCTGACCGCAACGGCATCCAGTGGCGTGACCTCGGCGACGGGGCTATCCGTGTCCTGGGGAAGTCTCGCGACCGCGAAACCGTGCAGTTCCCGCCGACGACGCGGAAGAAAGTTGACCGCTACCGGCGCGTTCTCGAGCCCGCCTCGGAGGACTGGCCCGTGATCCCCACGGCCGACGCGACGAGTAAGTACCGTGCCGTCCGGCAGACACTCGCCGACCGAGAGTTCAACGCCGAGGAAATCGAGACCATTCTCGACAACGCCGCGGATATCGACGAAGTCCTCCGCGAGTACGACGTCGCGCCGCCAGCGCTCACAACCGAGGGCGCCCGCCGCGTGATGCGCCAGCTCTGCGAGGACGCCGGCCTCGCCGTCGACGGCGAGTACCTGAAGCCGCACGGCGGCCGTCGAGGACTCGGCCACCGCGCATACACCGAGCTGTCGGCCGAAGACGCTCAGAACATCCTCCGGCACCGAAGCATCGAGACGACTCACGCATCCTACACTGAAGCCAACACCTCCGACCTCTCCGAGGACGTCGACGACCTCCTCTACGGAGATGACTCAGCATAGATTGTGTCGACGTTGTCGGATTCACTTCCGTCCCCGATCACGAAGCATTCGGGGTGTGAAGGGCACAGCACGTCTCATTAACCGTAAACGACAGGGCTCTCCCCTCGAAGAAGGACAGCCTGAAGCTGGTCGGTGCCCGGACTATATCACGATTTCGTCAATCGTGACCCAACTCAACGGCGACCCGCTGTCCCCACATGAACGTAGAACGACCGGCTCCGGCGGTGACGTCGCTCAGTCGTAATGGAACGACGGTGCAGCGAGATCGCCATCTACGAACTCGAGTGGTGCCGGTTCCTTGACGACACGGAGATCATCACGGTCGTACGCCTCCTCAACGAGCGCGCCCGACCGTATAGACGACCGAGATGTATCGTGTCGGGTGCTCGGAGCAGACGGACTGTCTCCGGGTCGACGACGCCAATCGTCGAGAGCGGCGCCACAATTCCCGCCTTATCCGTACCAACGACCGGCGGGAGACGCACACCGCGCGTCGTGCTCGCTGTGATTGCGCTGATAGCGTTGTCGAGCTCTCAAATTCCGCCGCAATATCGTCGTGGACGAAGTCAGCTGACCCCATCCCCATCCCCATCCATCCGTGTTCGGTTAAGCGGAGAAACCGACAGACAGCGCTCAAGTGACGAAGCTATCGTTGTAGACCGCGTGGGGAGAGAATGTGCTAAACCAACTCTCCCCAACTCTCATACGACGGCGGTTGACTTCCCTGTTTCCCACTGAGCTAATCGAAGACATCGCGCGCGAGCGCGATGTCGTCCAGCGTGATCGGAAAATCGACATCACGATGCTCGTCTGGACGCTCATCATGGGCTTCGCCGTCGACGGCGAAGCCCGAACTATCGCCGGCTTTCAACGAGCGTACTCCGCAGCAACCAACCAGACCGTTGCCCGCTCAAGCTTCTACGACCGGTTCACGCCGGCCCTCGCAGCACTGTTGAGCGACCTCCTCGAGCACGCTCTCGAGGAGGTCGTGGTTCCTCACACGATCGCGCCACAGTTCGAGCTGTTTCGAGACGTACTGATCGCCGATGCAACCGTTCTCAGGTTGCATCGGCTCCTCGATGCGTTTCCCGCGACTCACCCGGGTCAATCTGGCGCGAAGCTCCACGTCGTGCAGAACGCGACCAAGCAGACGATCGAGCAGTTCCAGCTCACCGACGAACGCACCCACGAGAGCAGCCAACTCCGCACCGGGAGTTGGCTGCGAAGCCGGCTGTTACTGTTCGATCTGGGCTTCTACAGTTTTCGCCGCTTCGCGTTGATCGATGAGAACGGCGGGTTCTTCCTGAGTCGGCTGAAGTCGAACGCGAATCCGTTGATCGTCGGAGAGCGACGGAAATGGCGCGGGCGCGCCATTTCCTTGCCAGAGCGTCGTCTTCGGGACGTTCTGGGAGATCTCAGTCGGGAGATCATCGACGTAACCGTGGAGATAGAGTTCAAACGGCGGGCATACGCTGGGAAGCAGTCAACGGATTCGATGGAGTTTCGCGTCGTCGGTGTCCGCAACGAGGACACCGACGACTACCACCTGTACGTGACGAATCTGCCCGATGAGTTCACTCCAAGGCAGGTCGGGGCGCTGTACGGGTTGCGGTGGGAAGTGGAATTGGTGTTCCGGGAGCTGAAGTCGCTGTATGGGCTGGAGAAATTCCAGACGAGTGACCCAGCGATAGTCGAGCTGTTAGTGGTGGCGGCTCTGCTGACTCTGACGGTCAGCAGAGCCTTGCTCGGGGTGTTTCAGGAGCTGTTCCCAGAGACAGTGTTTCCGCGAGAACGCTGGGCGAAGACCTTCCGGTCTCTCGCCCAGCTCATCCTCGACGATCTGGCCCAGTCGTTGGGCCATCCACCGCCGAACCTGTCGGAGCTGATGTTTCGTGACGCCCGCCAACCAGAGAAATCGCGGCTCTTACTCAGCGAACGAGTAGCTGAGGCCTTCAGGAGGCGATCCAGTGCTTAACCGAACACCAATGCATCCCCATCGCATTCCCATGCGTCGTCTCCGTCAGTCCTCTGACGTAGATTCGTTTTATGCTAGGAAGGTCGGGTTCGGGCTCGTTGATTGCGAACGGCCGGCGTCCGATGACATTCGTGTCTATTCCCTGTCCACTAATGTCCTTAGGCACTGTCTAGTTTAGAACTTCCTCTGCTGGCGTTCTTCCATCGAGCGATTGATGCGGTCTCTGGTGGTTGTAATAATGCACAAACTATTCAAACTATTCGTGTGCACTCGACCGACTGCCCACCCACGAGTTATGAAAACGATCGATACGCATTTTGAGGGTGTGGAACCACTTTTCGATGAGGTTCCGGTCGGTATAGTCCACCCGACCGTTCAACCTAATCGAGCGAGGGCAGTCCGATAGCCAAACTGATCAACGAGAAACACCGTGTCGGAGAGATCGTGTTTCTCGCGGAGCCCGTGCAGAAACGCAGCCGCCGGATCAGTGCCATGCCGTCCAAACAACTCAACGTCGAGAATCAACTTCGTGTCGAGGTCAATTGCAGCGTACAACCAAGACCACTCGCCGTTGATCTTGATGGCGGTCTCGTCAACCGCGACCCTTGACGGCTTCGCCGTCGGCGGGTCGCCAACGCTATCAGATACGCGATGTACCCACTGAAAGATCGCTTGATGCGAGCGTTCCACGCCGAATAGCCGAAGAATCTCTTTTGTCTCCCTAAGTGAGCAACCGGTCGCGTGGAGGCGGACGGCGAACGCCCTGACGGGCGTCGCCGTCCGCTCACGCTCCCAAGATTCTTCTAAATCCGCGTCATAGCACTCGCTGAGCAGGTCTGCGAGCATCTTGACCAACTCACTCAACGACCTGCTCGTCCCTCAAACTAGCTTAACTAGACAGTGCCACGAATTTCCTGTTTCTCAAACTGTTTCAGCAACGCCGACGCAGAAACCGTCGACGATTGGCTCAGATTATTCAGGTTCGCGTGGAATCAACGTCTCTGAACACTACCCACACAACTCACGCCAAATATAACGTGATCTATAACATCAATCATCATAGAAGTGATGTAGAACGACGATCGGCCACTGTATCTGGTAGGACGGCGCGGGTCACTACTCGAGGTCCGCGAATGTGTCGACATCCGCGTGGATTCCGGGGTCGTCAACGGCAAGTCGGGCGACCGTCAGAGACCCGAAAAGTGCACGCGCACCCGTGTCTCCGGTGAGCGTGTCGAACTCGTGGAGGGCGCGCGCGTCGAACGCGACCGGGTTCCCGCGACGGCCATCGAAGGTGGGGACGACGGCGGGTTCGTCACGTGTCGACGCCGCCTCGATGAGACGAGCGTATGTCGCGTGAGCCACCCACGGCATGTCGCCGAGCGCGAACAGCGCGTGCGTGGCGTCGCGTTCGAGCGCCGCACGCGCGCCGACGCTCGCTGACGTACTCTGCCCCTTGCGATAGTCTTCGTTCCGAACCACGTCGAGGTGGTCGGCGAGCGGGCCGAGCGCCGCGAGCACGTCCTTGGCGTCGTACCCGAGGACGACGACGCTCTCCTCGACCGGTGACGCGAGCAGTTGGCGGGTCGCGCGCCGGACGATCGGCTCGCCGGCGATGGGTTGGCAGAGTTTGTTCCCGCCCTCGAAGCGCGAGCCCGTGCCGGCCGCGAGCAGCACACCCACCGACGTCATGCGATCTCGGGGCGTGCGTGGATCGGCCCTGACCCCTCGGCGAGCCGACCGCCGTCGCGGTCGTTGTGGACGGCGAGGAGTTCGCTGACGATGCTGAAGCCGATCGCTGTCGGCTCATCTCCACCGAGATCGAGTCCGCACGGCGCCGCGATCCGTGCGTCGTCGGCTGGATCAAGCGGTCGGTCCATCGCCTCGTGGAGTTCGCGAAAGCGTGACCGTGGCCCCAGCACGCCGATGTGTGGGATATCGGTGTCGAGGAGCGACTCGAGCGCGAGGCGGTCGTCGAGGAAGTTATGTGACATGAGGACGGCATACGTATGCGCGGGCGCTTCAACGAGAGTGTCGAGGTCGTTGGGACGCGTTGAGCGCACATTCGCGGCCGCGGGAAAGCGTTCGGCGTCCGCGCGGGCGCCGCGTGCGGTCGCAACGCGGACGCGGAAGCCGGCGCGCGCGGCGAGCGACGCGACGGGATTCACGTCGGCCTGGCTCCCGAAGAGCAAGACGTCTGGCGTCGGCGTCAGGTGATTCGCGAAGACGCGCACGTCGCCACCGGCCGTCTCGATGTCGACGGTGACGGCGACACCGTCCCCTGCATCCGTGAGCCGGGACCTGACGCTCTCAGTGACTGCATCGGGGAGCGGAGCGCGTGCCGTTGTGGCAGTGTCGGGGCCGAGCACGGTCCGGTCGCCGATGTCGATCGCGGGATCACGCGAACTGACGGCGGTAAGCACCGTCACGGGACGCTTCGCGTTGAGCGCGTCGAGGGCAGCCGTGAAACTCGCGTCGAGCGGTTCGACGAGGATGTCGACGACGCCGTTACAGCCGAGGCCGAGCCCCCACACGTCGGCGTCGTCGTCCCGGAGGTCGTACGTGTGCACACGTGCGCGCCCGTCGACGATTGTCTGTCGCGCGGCCTCGACGACGGAGTCCTCCAGGCAGCCGGCGGTGACCGCGCCGCGGCTGTCGCCGTCCAGTTTGATGACCATCCGCGCGCCCGGTCGGCGATAGCCGGAGCCCTCAACGCGTACGACGGTCGCGACGACTGCGTCCGAGTTCGCGTCTACGTGCTCGCGCATCGACCGCCGGATGCCGCGTCGCGTCGCACTCCACGGGTCAGATAAGTTCTGCGTCATTATGCTAGTCGTTTCGCGTACTTCGAGACGTATATTTTCACTGGTGGCTTAAAATACGCTCTTCGTCTCCTCTAACCGGATTTTTCATACATACGGCCTCAGAGATAGTGGGGTGTACCGAGGCCCACGGAACGGCCGTCACGGCGACGCGGTCGTCTGCTTGAGGGCCCGACGACAGTATGACCGGACGAGTTGACGCCGGTAGCGCCCCGCAGCCGCAGCGTCGACGACGAGTGAGGCGGGATCGACGTCGCTGAGCGCCGCATCAGCCGCCTCCGCCGCTGGGAGGTCGTTCGCGGGTTCGCCGACGAGTCGCTCCTCGACCGCGGGCAGGCGTATCGGGTACGCCTTCGCCCCGTTCGCGGCGACGCGTGCGGATCCGACGACGCCGTCTACGATGTCGAGCGCGACGGCGACGCTCACCACCGCGTAGCCGGAGTACTCCGAGGTCCGGATGTAGCCGCTCCGATCGGTGTCGGGGAGTACGACCTCGGTGACGAGTTCGTCCGCCGCGAGCGCGATCTCACCCGACTCGCGGAACCACTCGTCCGCACCGATCGCCCGCGTGCCGTCGAGGCTCCGGGCGACGATGCGCCCGCCGAGCGCGAGGAAGGCGGCCGGCGCGTCGTACTTCCGGTCGGCGAACACGAGGTTGCCCGCGATCGTCCCGCGGTGTTTCGCCTGCCGATCGCCGACGGAGTCCGTCGCAAGTGCGAGCGCGCGGGCGTGCTCGCCGACTGTCTCCGAGTCCGCGATTTCGGCGTGCGTCGTCAGCGCGCCGAGGCGGGTCTCGCCACCGTCGTGCGTGATCCCGGAGAGGGAGTTGATTCCGGCGATGTCCACGAGTTGCTCCGGCGTTTCGAGGCCGTCCTTCAGCGCCGGGATCAGGCTGTATCCACCGGCGAGAATGCGCGCGTCCGACTCCGCGTTGAGGAGGGCGAGCGCTTCATCGACGGTGTCGGCCTGCACGCGCTTGCCCGCGTAGCGGACGGGCATCTATGGCTCCTCCCCGATGGCGTCCCATACCTTTGCGGGTGTGATCGGGAGGTCGGTGATCCGGACACCGACGGCGTCGTCGATGGCGTTCGCGACCGCGGGGGCCGGCCCGAGGACGGAGACCTCGCCGACGCTCTTCGCGCCGAACGGCCCCGTGGGCTCGTGCGTCTCGACCAACTCGACGTCGAGGTCGGGGAGGTCGGGCGCGTGAATCACCTCGTAGTCGCGGAGGCCGCGGTGCTCGGGGACGCCGTCCGCGTCGTGCGTGATCGCCTCCGAGACGGTCTGTCCAAGGCCCATGACGGCGCCGCCGACGACCTGCCCGCGCGCGCCCTCGGGGTTGATCACGGTGCCGCAGTCGACGGCGTTTGCGAGCCGGACGACCTCGAACTCGCCGGTTTCGGTGTCGACATCGACGACCGCGAGCTGCGCGGCGAACGGCTTCGGCGAGAGCGCGGTGAAGTGCCGGCCGCTCGCGGTGAGGCGGCGCTTCGGCCCCGTCTCGCCGATGAAGGCCTCCTCCGCGAACTGGCCGAGCGTCAGCGACTCGCCACTCGGGAGGCGGATCTCCCCTTCGACGAACTCGATGGCGTCCGCGGGGACGTCGAAGCGCTCGGCAGCGAGGTCGCGAACCTGCGCGGCGAGGGCGCGCGCGGCCTTCTCGGTCGCATTTCCGCTCACATACGTGGTGCTGCTCGCGTACGCGCCGTTGTCCCACGGCGTCGCGTCGGTGTCGTCGGCCTTCACGTGAACCGAGTCGACGTCGAGTCCGAAGACGCCGGCGGCGAGCTGCGCCATCACGGTCTCCGATCCCTGCCCGGTGTCGCCGATACCGACGCGGACGGTGAGCGTGCCGTCCGTCTCGAGCGTGATGTGAGCGCGCGCGAACTCGCTGTTCGGCACGCCCGACTTCGCCATCGAGAGCGCGACGCCGTAGCCGCGCCGATAGCGCTCCTCGTCGGGCTCGTCGGGGCCACCGTCCCAGTCGACCGCCGCGCAGACGCGATCGAGGCAGTCGCCGACGCCGACGGATTCGAGGAGTCGCTTGCTCTCGCTGAACTCCGGCTCGAAGCTCTCGTCGCCCGCCTGCACGAGGTTGCGCCGCCGGAGCTCGACGGGGTTCATGTCGATGGCGTCGGCGACTTCGTCCATATGGCTCTCGATTCCAAACGTCCCCTGGACGGCACCGTAGCCGCGCATCGCACCGCCGGGCGTGACGTTCGTGTAGACCGCGCGCCCGGTGAACAGCCGGTTCTCGCAGGGGTAGAGCGACATCGGCTCGTGCGCGGAGTTCGACAGCACCGCGAAGCCGTGACAGCCGTACGCACCCGTGTTCGAGGTGACGTCGACGTGCATGGCGGTGATCGTCCCGTCCTCGCGGACGCCAGTCTTAACGGTGACGTCCTGGGCGTGACGGGTCTGGGAGACGTGGAGGTCCTCCGAGCGCTCGTTGCGCAGACGGACCTTCTCGCCAGTTTCGAGCGCGAGCGCGGCGCTGAGGAACTGGTTCGGGAGGACATCCTGTCTGACGCCGAACCCGCCGCCGACGCGGGGCTTGATGACGCGGACGTCCGTCCGGTTCAGGTCGAACGCGCGCGCGATGGTGTCGCGACAGATGTGCGAGACCTGCGTCGTCGTCCGCAGGACGAGGCGCTCGCGCTCGTCGATCCACGCGATCGACGTGTTCACTTCGAGTGGGAGGTGCTGGACGACCTGCGTCTCGTACTCGCGCTCGACGACGGTGTCGGCCTCGTCGAATCCGGCGTCGATGTCGCCCTCCTCGTGGCGGGCCTCGCAGACGACGTTCCGCTCGGGGTCCGCGCCCTTCTGCTCGTTCTCGTACACCGCGGGGTGAATTGTCGGCGCGCCCGGTTCCATCGCCGCCTCTGCGTCGAAGACTGGGGCGCGGACATCGTACTCGACATCGATAGTGTTGATCGCGCGCTCGGCAGCGTCCGCGGTTCGCGCGGCGACAGCAGCGACGGGTTCACCGACGAAGCGCACCGTCTCGTTCAGCACGCGCTCGTCGAACGGTGCGGGAGCGGGGTAGGGGAAGCCGGTGCGCGTGATGTGTTTCTCGGGGACGTCCTCGTGGGTGATGACGGCCTTCACACCCGGGATGGCTTCGGCGGCCGCGGTGTCGATGGACACGATGTGGGCGTGCGCGTGTGGACTCCGGAGGATGCGACCCGCGAGCGCGTCGGCAGTCGGGACATCGTCGGTGTAGCGGGCGTTTCCGGTAACGAGCCCCCAGCCGTCAACTTTCTCGACGCTCTCGCCGACCGGGGAGTGTGCGTCGGCGAACTGAGTGGTGGCCTCCGTGTCGTCCGCCATCTCGTCGCCTCGGGACGTCACTGTTCGGCCTCCATCGGCTCCGTCTGGTCGAGTCGGCCGGCCGCGTCGCGGATCGCTTCGAGCTGCTGGAGATATCCCGTGCACCGACAGACGTTGCCACTCAGGGCGTCGGCGATCTCCACGTCGCTCGGGTCGGAGTTGTGCTGAAGGAGGTGGTAGGCAGCGACGAGCACGCCGGGGATGCAGAAGCCACACTGGGCCGCGCCGTGTTCGAGGAACTCCTCCTGGAGCGGGTGGAGATCGCCGTCGTCGTCGAGGAGGCCCTTGACGGTCGTAATGTCCGCGCCGTCGCAGCGCGCTGCGGGGGTGAGACACGAGCGCGTTAGCTCCCCGTCGTTGAGGAGAACGTTGCACGACCCGCAGACACCCTCGTCACAGCCGTTCTTCACCTCGTAGTGGCCGGTGCTCCGGAGGCTCTCCATGAGCGTCGCTCCGGGCTCGACGTCGAGGACGTCCATCTCGCCATTTATACCCACTCGGATCGAGTCGGTCGGTTTGTCGCCACCTATCATTACTGCTCATACACGACACTATATCGAATTAAAACTTTGGGTACTATCCCATTTAACAGATATAGGTTCGAGATTGATCAAATAGGAGCCGAGAGAGAAAACGTTTGCTGTAACTAATCTGGCTATGTGAAGCGGCGCATGCCTAGACACGAGAGAGTAGCGGGCGTAAACGGCCAGTATAGCCGTCTCACAGATGGTGTTTGAAATAGGCGAACGTCTTCTCGGTAAGGCGACTCCACCACAAACCGGTCTGTACCGCGCCGACGACGGCGCGTGTTTGCGTCCGCGTGGCGACCCCAACGACTGACGCGACGCACTGAGCCGTGCTTTACGATTATATTGATGTAATCACCTCTCTGTGACGTTGGATGGGACGCCGTTCGTTTATCTCGAACACATGCGGTCAGGCGTGGCTGTTCATGTTGAGGCTGACCTCGACGACGTTTGCGGCGCGGGTGACGCGCTCCGGAAGTTCCTCGTGGAAGCGCTCGTCGCGCATGAAACTGGCCGGGCCGGAGACACTCAGCGACCCGAGCACCTCCCCCTTCGGATTGCGTATCGGCGCACCGATCGCCCGGAACCCCTCGATCTCCTCGCCGTCGTTGTACGCGTATCCACGCTCACGGATCGCCTCGAGTTCGGCGAACAACTCGTCAGCGTCCGTGATGGTGTTCGCCGTGCGCGCGGGGAGGCCGTAACTATCGACAATCTCCTCGACGCGCTCGCGCGGGAGGTAGGCGAGGATGGCCTTCCCGGAGGCCGTGTAGTGGAGGTGGTCGCGGTGCTGGGGTTTCTCCGACTGATAGTCGTCGCTGATGCTCGTCTCCCCCTTCACCTGATAGAGGTTGACGCCGTGGCCGTTCTCCTCGGTGACGATGTGCGTGTACTGGCCGGTCTCCTCGGCGAGTTCGTCCACCTCTGGTTTCCCGTACTGATAGAGCGGGCTCCGGTTCCGGGCGTACTCACCGAGCACGAAGAACTTGAACGCGATCTCGTACGCGCCGTCGCGCTGGACGAGGAAGCCGTTCTCCTCGAGCGTCTTCAGGTGGATGTAGGCCGTGCTCTTCGAGAGATCGAGGTACTCAGCGAGCTCCGTGACGCCGACGCTCCCGCGCTCGCGCACGACCTCGATGACCTGCGTCGCCACCGTGACAGTCTTCAGTGTCCGCGGACTCCCGTCCTCGTCGTCCGTGCTCATACTCGCCCCGAGCGACTGCACGCATATCAATGTTCGGCTATTTCAACCGTGATCGACAGTCTTCCAGACATACGGAGTGTTCTAACCGTGGTTATCGGACGTATGACGTTCATAGTGGTTCGTTCTGGACGTGGCGGCGCCATCGGGTCCGACTGGCGTTCAAGATGTGCGAACGCATCGGTCGCCAGTGTGAGCCGGTTCGAGCGCGCGAACGGCAGTATAAGGAATGCATATTCCCCTATCAGATACCAGGGGATTTCACGACCGGGGACTGTTATTACAGGTGCTGCGTAAGGCTTTTCAACCATTGGTCGAAAGTGGACCAACGTGTTCGAAACGAACGCATCCGTCGAAGAAAGTGAGCGGAATCGTGAACAAAACTATTGTTACTCTCGTGCCAGTGTGACAATCGAAACAGTGGGGGATGCACAATGAGCGGCGCCGGGAACGACGGGCGAATCGACCCGCGCGACCTCACCTCACGGCGCTCGCGGCGCGGATTCCTCGCCGGACTCGGGGCCGTCGGCGCCGCCGGCCTCGCGGGCTGTACGAGCGACGCGGGTTCGGACGCGTCGTCGGACACCACGACAGGTGCCGGGGGGACGACGACGTCGCAGAGCGGGTCGACCCTCACCGCGAACATCTCCCAGCGCCTCGGAACCATCGACCCCGCGAAGGGGACGGACTACGTGCAGGCGATGGCGCTCGTCAACCTCTATGATCCGCTTGTCTTCCCCGATAGCGAAGGGAAGATCCAACCCCATCTTGCGAGCGACTGGACGGTTTCCGAAGACAGCATGACGTATACGTTCACACTCCGCGATGACGTGACGTTCCACAGCGGGAACGCAGTCACCGCCGAAGACATCAAGTTCACGTTTGAGCGGTTCATGGACCTCGGGCAGGGGTACTCCTCTCTATTGACCGGCGTTCTCAAGAAGGAGAACATCGTCGTCGAGGACGAGCAGACTATCACATTCCAACTTGATCGGCCGTACACTCCGTTCCTCCCGATCCTCGTCCTCGTGTTCGCTGTCGACAAGAAACTCGTGATGAACAACCTTGAGGACGGCGAATACGGTGAGCGCGGCGACTACGGCCAAGCGTTCATCAACGATAACGACGCGGGCTCCGGTGCGTACTCGCTGGCGGACTTCACGCGGGGTACCGGCATTACCTTCACCAAGTACGACGACTACTTCAAGAGCTTCCCTGACGGTGCGTTCGAGACGGTCAGAGTAGAGATCATCACCGAGAACTCCACCGTCCTCACCCGGATGAAGAACGGGACGCTCGATATGACTGGGCAGTATCAGAGCTCCCAGACGTACAACGCTATCGAGGAGATGGATCATGCCCGTGTCGAGAAGATTCCGACGTTCGGTCTGCTCTACAACAAGATCAACACGCAGAAAGCGCCGACGGATGACCCCGCAGTCCGCGAGGCGATCGCGTGGGGCTTCGACTACGAGCAGGTCGTTGAGGAAATCCGCCCCGACATGCAGAAAGCACAGGGACCGCTGCCGCCGACGTGGGGGGCGCATAAGGAGGACGTCCTCCAGCCGTCCTACGACCCCGAGCGCGCCAAGCAGGTGCTTGAGGACGCCGGATACACTGAGGGCGACATTACGATCTCGAACACGTTCACGTCCTCCTACTCGTTCCAGGAGCGCATCGCACTCCTCTTCAAGGACAACATGGCGGACATCGGGATCAACGTCGAGTTGAACCCGCAGACGTGGGGGACGATCACCGAACTGGCGACGGCACCGGAGAAGACGCCGCACACCAGCCAGGTGTTCTACGTCCCGACCTACCCTTCGGCGGACTCGATGTTCTACAACCAGTTCCACTCGGAGGCCGCGAACACGTGGATGAGCATGGAGCACCTCAACAACGAGCAGGTCGACTCGCTCATCGAGGAGGCGCGCCGGACGCCGGACCGCGAGAAGCGCGTCGAGATCTACAAGGAGCTTCAGAGCGTCCTCGCTGGTCTCTACTGCGACATGCACCTCTACCACACGGTGAAGACAATCGGCTTCCAGAACGACGTCGAAGGACTTACGCTCCGGCCGGCACAGGGCTTCGAATACACCTTCCGTGACCTCCACGCGACCGAATGATCGACCCGAAGCAGGTCGTACAACGCCTCTCGGGGATGGTCGTCAGCCTGCTTGGGCTGTCTGTCCTCATCTTCGTCATCTCGCGCGTCCTCCCGGGGAACCCCGCTCGGATGGCGCTCGGTGCGATGGCGAGCGAGGAGCAAGTGCAGCGCCTCGCCGCCGAGATGGGGCTGAACGAGCCGCTCCCACTCCAGTACGCCGACTACATGCGCCGCCTGCTTGTCGGCGACCTCGGGCAGAGCCTCCAGACGAAGAACCCCGTCGTGCAGGACCTCATGTTCAAGCTCCCGGCCACGCTCGAGCTCATCTCCGTGGCGTTCGCGCTCATGGTGGGGCTCGGTGTCCCGCTCGGCGTGCTCGCCGCCGTCAATCACGGCGGGCGTCTCGACAATTTCACGCGCGTGTTCGCGTTCTCCACAGTGAGCGTGCCGAGCTTCTTCGTCGGCATTCTCTTCCAGCTCCTCTTCGGGTACTTCCTCCAGTGGTTCCCAATCACGGGCCGGGTCTCCCCGGCGGCTACCGCCGAATTCACGCGCGTAACTGGCTTCTACCTGATCGATACCCTACTCGCCGGGTCACTCTCGGCGCATGTCGACGTGTGGGGTCACCTATTATTACCCGCGCTCGCGCTGTCGTTCAGCGGAATGGGGCAAGTGATCCGCATCACGCGTTCAAGCATGATCGACGTCGAGGGAAAGGACTTCATCGAGGTGTCTCGAGGGTTCGGGTTGCCATCATGGATGATAACACACAAATACACACTGAAGAACGCGTTCGTTCCGACGCTGACGATTCTCGGACTTCAGTATGCGTGGCTGCTCAGCGGCGCGTTCATCATCGAGATCGTCTACTCGTGGCCGGGCGTCGCGAAGTACGGGGTTCAGTCCGTCCTCACCTCGGACGTCAACGCGGTTGTCGGTGTGACGATGCTTATTGGTGTCGCGTTCGTCGTCGTGAACTTCTTCGTCGACATCGTCATGGCCGTTCTCGATCCCCGTATCGACCTCACAGGTGATACCACATGAGCACAGATACTGAACCCGCACACGTCCTCAATCGAATCGTCTCCCCTTCGAGACGTGAACTCTGGTACCGCTCGTATCGGCGCTTCGCGAACCAATCGATGAGCATGGTCGGCCTCGGTATCGTCTCGATCATCGTTATCATCGCCGTATTCGCACCGTACGTCGCACCATACCCCGATCAGGTCGGCGCATTCACCGACTTCGCGAACGCCTATCAGCCCCCGACCCTCGCACATCCGTTCGGAACGGACAGTGCCGGACGCGACATCCTCACGCGCATCATCTACGGCTATCGTATCTCGCTGATGCTCGTTGCTGTCGTCCTCGGCATCGGCGTCCCCATTGGCGTGCTACTCGGCCTCGTCGCCGGCTATGTCGGCGGATGGGTCGACACGATCATTATGCGCGTGACGGACACGTTTCTCGCTCTTCCACCGCTTGTGCTCGCACTCGCGATCGCGTCGGCATTCGAGCCGACGCTCGAGATTGCGATGTTCGCTATCGCGTCTCTGTGGTGGACGTGGTACGCCCGCCTCACACGCGGGCTCGCGGCGGGCCAGCGCGACGAAGAGTACGTGCAGGCCGCAGAGCTCGCAGGCGCGAGCACGCCCCACGTGCTCTTTCGCGAGATCCTCCCGAACTGCCTCTCGCCGATTCTCGTAAAGGTGACGCTGGACGCCGGCATCGTCATCCTCACCGGCGCGTCGCTCTCCTTTATCGGGCTCGGCGTCCAGCCGCCACAACCCGGTCTCGGGACGATGGTGGCGAACGGGACGCAGTACCTGCCGGGCAAGTGGTGGATCAGCGTCTTCCCCGGGTTCGCCATCTTCGTCCTCGTCATCGGATTCAACATGCTCGGCGATGGCCTGCGTGACCTCTTCGACGTAGAGGTGGAACAATGAACGACGACGCACTCCTCGATGTCTCCGATCTCTCCGTCGGCTTCGAGGGTTTCGACGGCTACGCGGACGTCGTCGGCGGCGTCGACCTCCACGTCGATCGTGGCGAGGTCGTGACGATTGTCGGCGAGACCGGCTGCGGGAAGTCGGTGACGACGAAGGCGATCACCGGCCTGCTCGACGAGCCGCCCGCCCACGTTGAGGGCGACGTCGAGTTCGACGGGATGGACTTGCACGAGCTCTCTGAGGCGGAGCGCGACGATCTGAACGGCGACCGTCTCGGCATGGTCTCGCAGAACCCGCTCTCGAGCCTGAACCCCGTCTTCACGGTCGGCGAGCAGCTCACGGACACCGCTCAGTTCGGCGGGAGCGACGACGCGGGATTGCTTTCCTACCTCCGGCGGCGCCACTCGCGTTCCGAGCGGTCGGCGGCGCGTGAGCGCGTCCTCGAGATGCTGCGCGAGGTGCAGATGCCCGATCCAGAGGCCGTCATCGACAGCTATCCATCTGAACTCTCCGGGGGAATGCGCCAGCGCGCGCTTATCGCGCAGGCGCTCCTGAACGAGCCGGACCTCCTCATCACCGACGAGCCCGGGTCCGCGCTTGACGTCACCGTCCACGACCGGATTCTCTCGCTCATCACGGACGTCATCGCCGAGCGCGACATGAGTGTCCTAATGATCACGCACGACCTCGGCGTCGCGCGCCAGATCAGCGACCGCATCTACATCATGTACGGAGGTCGTATCGTCGAGTCTGCGCCAACAGAGGAAATCTTCACGGACGCCCGCCATCCCTACACGCAGGGTCTTATCGCGTCCATTCCCCGGCTCTCCGGCGAGCCGATGGCGGGCGGGATCGACGGCTCTGTTCCTGAGTACACTGATCCGCCCACTGGGTGTCGTTTCCACCCGCGCTGTCCGTATGCGGACGAGGACTGCCGGAGCACGGAGCCTCCTCGCACTTCGTTCGGCGAGGACGCACACGCGGTCTGTGTGCGTCACGTCGACGACGGGCCGACGCCAACGATAGCGGAGACGAAGCGCCGCCTGATGGCGGACGACAAAATCACGGAAACGGAGGTGGATCAATGAGCGCGCCGGTTCTCGAGGTGAAGAACCTGAAAAAGTACTTCGAGTCAGGCGGCTGGCTCACGGATGATCCGCCCGCGAAGGCCGTCGACGGCGTCTCGTTCAGTATCGACGAGGGTGAGACGCTTGCGCTCATCGGCGAGTCTGGGAGTGGGAAGTCGACGGTCGCGAAGACCATCATCGACATCCACGAGACCACAGACGGCCTCATTCGCTATCAGGGTGAGGATATCACGAACCCGATCCGCCGCCAGCGCGACACGATCCGCTCGGAGATCCAGCTTGTCTTCCAGGATCCGACATCGTGTCTCAACCCGCGTCGGACGATCAGGAAGACGCTCCTCGTCCCACTGAAGGCGACGGGCGTCCCGCGCGGGGAGCGCGAGGCGCGCGTGAGCGAGATGCTCGAGCGCGTCGGCCTCACGGACGAGTACCTCCACAAGTACCCGCACGAGTTGAGCGGCGGGCAGAAGCAGCGCGTGAATATCGCGCGCGCGCTCGCCGTCGAGCCACAGCTCCTGTTGCTCGACGAGCCGACGAGCGCGCTCGACGTCTCCGTGCAGGCGAAAATCGTCGACCTGCTCGCGGACCTCCAGGAGGAACTCGGCCTCACCTACCTCTTCATCACGCACGACCTCTCGCTCGTCCGGAACTTCGCGGACGAGACGGCCGTGATGTACCTCGGAGAGATACAGGAGCAGGGGCCGACCGAAGAACTCTTCGAGTCCCCCCGTCATCCGTACACACGTGCACTCCTCTCCTCGATTCCCGTGACGTCCGCGGCGGACGAAGCGTACAGGCCGGAGAGCGAACCGCTGCGCGGCGAGGTGCCGAGTCCGCGGGACGTCCCGTCGGGCTGTCGGCTCCACCCGCGCTGTCCGCACGCCACAGAGGACTGCTCGATGCGCCAGCCAGACACACGACACGTACACGACGTCGAACTCAACTGCATCGCCTACGAGGAGGACACCGACGGCTTCGACGGCCTCCTCGACGCCACGAACACCACGCCGGGGGACGCGCCGTGAGCGTCGACCTGACGGTCGTCGGCGGGACGCTCGCGACGGCGGACGGCCTCCGCGACGCGGGGTTCGCCGTCGACGACGGAACCATCGTCGCGGTCGGGGACCCGGACCGACTCCCGGCGGCCGAGCGGACGCTCGACGTCGACGGCCGCCTCGTCCTCCCGGGCGTCGTCGACCCGCACGTCCACGTCGACGGCTTCAACTCCATCGACAGCTACGAGACGGGGACAGCCGCCGCGGCGCGCGGTGGCATCACCACCGTCATCAACTTCGCGTGGCAGACGTGGACGGGCGAGCGCGAGGCCGATGCCGACGGCTCCGTCTGGGCGGACGAGGGGTCGCTCCTCGACGCCATCGAGCGCCAGAAGCGCAAGGCCGAGGGCGCGTACGTCGATTACGGCCTCCACGCGACCGTGACGGCCGAGGACGAGTCCGTCTTCGAGGAGTTCGACGCCGTCGTCGAGGCGGGCGTCCCGACGTTCAAGTTCTTCACCGCCTACGACATCGGCGTCTCGAACGGCTTCCTCCGCCTCGCGTTCGACCGCCTCGCCGACCTCGACGCGGTCGCCGTCCTCCACACGGAGGATGCCGCTGTCTGTGAGGCGTTGACCGCGGAGCGACAGCGCGACGGGCGCGGCGACCCGGTGGAGTATCCCGGGGCGCGCCCGGACTACGCGGAGGCGATGGCGCTCGCGGACGCGGTCACGCTCGCGGACGCCACCGACTGCAAGTACTACGGCATCCATACGTCGTCGCGTGCGGCCGCGGAGGAGCTCGCGGCCGTCCGCGAGGACGGCAGTCAGTTCCGCGGGGAGACCTGCACGCACTACGCGACGCTCACGGCGGACGCGTACGCCGAGCAGGGGATGCTCGCGCTCCAGTCACCGCCGCTCCGAGCTGACGACGACGTGGACGCGATGTTCGAGCACCTCCGCGAGGGAACGCTCGATGTCGTCTCGACGGACCACGTCGCGTCGACGCGCGCGGAGAAGACCGTCGAGGACTGGTGGGAGTGCTCGTTCGGTGTGAACGGCCTCCAGACGAGCCTCCCGGTCTTCCACGACGAAGCCGTCAACGAGCGCGGGCACTCCTACGCGTTCCTCGTGCGCGCGATGTGCGCGAAGCCCGCGGAGACGTTCGGCCTCCCGAAGAAGGGGCGCCTCGTCGTCGGCGCGGACGCGGACTTCGTCGTCTTCGACCCCGAGGAGACGTACACCATCACCGCCGACGAGAACGCCTCGCGCGCGGACTACTCGATCTACGAGGGCCGCGAGGTCACGGGCCGCGTGAAGGAGACGTTCGTGCGCGGCGAGCGCGTCGCGGACGCGTGCGGCGTCACCGCGGACCCGGGCTACGGTGAGTTCCGCGCGCGGAACGTCCCGGAATGGGGTGCACGCGGGGGTGGCGCGTGAGCATCGAGTCCGCCGTCGACGGCGATGCGCTCCGACGCGACGTGGAGCGAACCGCCGCGTTCGGCGCGGTCGACTCGGAAACCGGCCGCGGCCGGACGGCGCTCCCCACGGACGTGGCGAACACGCAGGCGCGCGACTACTTCGTCGAGCGATTAGAAGCGGCCGGCCTCGACGTGCGCGTGGACGCCGTTGGGAACATCGCTGGGTGCTGGACGCCCGAAAGCGCGGATCCGGACGCCGCGCCCGTTGCGACCGGTAGCCACCTCGATTCAGTGCCGCGTGGGGGGATCTTCGATGGCGTGCTCGGCGTCTACGCCGCGCTGGAAGCCGTCCGGTCGCTCCAACGGCGTGACGTCGCGCCGTCGCGGCCAATCGACGTCGTCTGCTTCACTGGTGAGGAAGGGACACGCTTCGCGGATGGCGTCCTCGGCTCAACGGTCGCGAGCGGGAAGCGCGGTGTCGAGGAGACGCTCGCGCTCTCGGACGGGGACGTCACACTCGAGTCCGCGCTCTCGGAAGCCGGCTATCGCGGGACCGGTCGGCTCGACGCGAGCGCGTGGGATTCGTGGCTCGAACTTCACATCGAGCAGACGACGCGCCTCGGAGACGCCGGCGTGCCGCTCGGGATTGTCACCGACATCACGGGGACGGCGCGCTGTCACGTCACCATCGATGGGGAGGCCGACCATTCGGGGACGACGGGGATGGGCGAGCGGCGGGACGCGCTCGCGGCGGCGAGTGAACTCGTGCTCGCGGTCGAGGAACACGCGAGCGACGCCGCCGCCGATGGCAGCGGCACCGCTGTTGGCACCGTCGGCCGCCTCGACGTCGAGCCGAACACCGTCAACGTCGTCCCGGGGTCGGTCTCGCTCCGCCTCGACCTCCGATCGGTCGAGCGCCCCGAAATTCGGACACAGCTCGACACTGTGAAGCGCGTCCTCGACGACCTCGAAACCGAGCGCGGCGTCGAGACGACGTTCGACTGCGACTACGACGTCCCCCCGACGCCGCTCTCGGAGCGCTGCCGGCGAATCGTCGCGGACGCGGCGCGCGCACGCGGCGTCGAGACGGCGGCCGTCCACTCGGGTGCCGGTCACGACACGATGCAGGTCGCCGACGTCACGGATGCGGCACTCCTGTTCGTCGCGTCCGAGAACGGCCACTCGCACTCGCCGAAGGAGTGTGCCGACTGGGCGGACTGCACGGCCGCGACGCGCGTCCTTGCCGATGCGATCGCGGACCTCGCAACGACTGACGACCATTGAGACGACGACACCAATGCTAGAGATCGAAATCGACGATACGACGTTCACCGCAGAACTGCACCAAGACCGAGCACCCGAGTCCGTCGCGGCGGTCCGGGAGTTCCTCCCACTGGAGTCGGAGCTGATGCACGTTCGCTGGAGCGGTATCGCGACGTGGATCAACATCGACGAGATCGACCTCCCGGAGATCCCGCGGGAGAACCACACCGTCTACCCCTCTCGGGGCGACCTCCTGCTCTACCCGGGCTATCGGAACGAGCAGGAGATCCTCGTCCCCTGTGGACCGACGTGCTTCAAGAGCCCGGCAGGGGAACTCGCCGGGAACCACTTCGCGTCGATCGACGCGAGCGCGGAGGAACTGAAGGCGGTCGAAGAGCGGACGCTCCGCGATGGCATGCTCGAGGTCACGATTCGCGAGGTGGAGGAATGACGTCGTCGTCCTTCACGACAAGATCCACGGTCTCGATCCGGCCGACTATGCGGCGACGATTCGCGAGGCCCGCCCCGATCTGGATGTCGCGCTCGCGCGTACGCCCAGCGAGGAGCGCGAACTGCTGATGGAGGCGACGGTCGCCACGGGCTTCC
This sequence comes from Halarchaeum salinum, assembly GCF_039520965.1. NCBI lineage: Archaea > Methanobacteriati > Methanobacteriota > Halobacteria > Halobacteriales > Halobacteriaceae > Halarchaeum > Halarchaeum salinum. The sequence continues at coordinate 19,387 of NZ_BAAABL010000045.1, read as the reverse complement.
AGATCGATCCCGATCTCGTCGCAGCCTCTGATTCGCTCGAACTGTTCGCGTGCACGTTCGCGGGTACCGGCCACCTGCCTCTCGATGCCTTAGCGGACGCGGGCGTCACTCTGACGAATGCATCGGGCGTGCACGGCCCGAACATCGCCGAGCAGGTGCTCGGGTACGTGCTCGCGGACGTGCGGAACCTCCGGCAGGGGTGGACGCAGAACGAGCGCGGGGAGTGGAACCACTACCAGGGCGGCGAGCTCGCGGGCTCGACGGCGACCGTCGTCGGGATGGGCCCGATCGGCGAGACGATCATCGACCGCTTCGGCGCGTTCGACGTCGAGACCATCGGCGTCCGCTACACGCCCGAAAAGGGCGGGAACGCCGACGACGTCATCGGCTTCGAGGAGACGGCGCTGCTCGACGCCGTCGCGCGCAGCGACTACCTCGTGCTCGCCTGCCCGCTCACCGACATCACCGAGGGCCTCATTGATGAGGAGGTCTTCCTCACGCTCCCGACGGACGCGATGGTCGTCAACGTCGCGCGCGGCCCCGTCGTCGACACGGACGCGCTCGTCGCGGCGCTCCGCGGCAACGATATCGGGAGTGCAGCCCTCGACGTCACCGATCCCGAACCACTCCCCGCCGATCACCCACTCTGGGGGCTCTCCAACTGCCTCGTCACCCCCCACAACGCTGGCCATACCCCCGAGTACTGGGAGCGCTGTACCGACATCCTCCTCGACGCGCTCGACAAGACGTCGCTCGCGTAGCGCTCCCAGCGAGTACCGCTACCCACATCCACCACAGGGGAATGATCCCCGTGACACCGGCTGTTCTCGTTCGAACTATCGTCCAGTATAGGAAGGTATATCCACTCGATCGTGTCGAGGACACTCTGATTCGAACGGGTTCGTAATCCATAATAGGTGAATAAGGGATAGTTTGATAAGGTATAGTGAGAAGCGCTGTTGGCATGAGTGGTTCAGAAGCCACCGGATCGGATAGCGACTCCGTCGTGATGTACGGCATCGAAGACAAACCACCGCTCGGGGAGGCGATTCCGCTCGGGATCCAGCACGTGCTTGCGATGTTCCTCGGGAACGTCGCGCCGCCACTGATCCTCGCGGGTGCCGTCGGCTCCGTCACCGGCCAGACGACGTTCCTCGTGCAGATGGCGCTCATCGTCGCCGGCGTCGCGACGCTCGTGCAGGTGTTCCCGATCGGTCCCGTCGGCGCGAAACTCCCCATCGTCATGGGGACGAGCTTCGCGTTCCTCGGGCCGCTCATCGGTATCGGGAGCCAGTTCGGAATCGCCGCCGTCTTCGGCGCGTCACTGCTCGCCGCGCCCGTCGAGATGGTGATGGGGCTCACGCTCGATCGCTTCCGCAACTACTTCCCCCCGCTCGTCACCGGCATCGTCGTGATGCTCATCGGCCTCACGCTCATCCCGACCGGGATGAACTACGCCGCCGGCGCGTCCGCCGGTCCGAGCGCCGCTGGTTACGGTTCGTTCGCCAACCTCGGTCTCGCCGGCCTCGTCCTCCTCATCACTGTCGTCCTCAACCAGTTCTTCGAGGGCTTCCTCCGCGTCATTAGCGTCTTCGTCGGCATCGTCGTCGGCTACGTCGCCGCGATCGCGATGGGGATGGTTGACTTCTCCGCCGTCGCAACCGCGGGCTGGATCACCGTCCCGACGCCGCTCAAATACGGCCTCGCCTTCCCGCCGAGTGCCGTCCTCACTGTCGCCTTCCTCTACATCATCACCGGCATGGAGACGATCGGCGACATCTCCGGCACCGTCTCCGCGACCGGCCGCGACCCCTCGCGTGAGGAACTCCGCGGCGGCCTCATCGCGGACGGCGTGATGAGCGCGTTCGGCGCGGTCTTCAACGCGCTCCCGAACACGTCCTTCTCGCAGAACGTCGGCCTCGTGAACTTCACGGGCGTCGCAAGCCGCTACGTCGTCGGCATCGGCGGTGTCGTCCTCATCGTCCTCGGCTTCGTTCCGAAGGTCGGCGCGGTCGTCTCCGCGATGCCGGATGCCGTCCTGGGTGGTGGCGCGCTGATCCTCTTCGCGATGATCTTCTCCTCCGGTGCGCGCATCATCACGCAGAACGTCACGCTCGACCACCGGAACTCGACGATCCTCGCGCTCTCGATGGCGCTCGGCCTCGGCGTCGCGTTCCGCCCGGAGATCCTCCAGAACTTCCCGACGGAAGTCCAGACGCTCTTCGGGTCCGCACTCGTCACCGGCGGTATCGCCGCGCTCGTGCTCAACGTCGTCATCCCCGGCGGCGGCGTCGGTACCGGCCCGACCGAGTACACGGACGGCCTCGCGCCGGAGACGCCGACGAACATGCAGGAGGACATTCCGGACTCCGGGTCGTCCCCGACGCCGGTCGACGACGACTGAGATGCGGAACGAGAGCCACCTCGACACATGAGCGCGGACGCTGACGCCGAGGGCGACGCCGGAGCCGAGCCGGTCGACCTCCTCGTCCGCGGGACGATCGTGAACGTCACGACGGGGACGCTGCGCGATGGCGCAGTCGCCGTCGACGACGGCGAGATTGTCGCACTGGCGGAGCGCCCCGCAGAGCGCGTCGTCGAGGGAGCGTACGTCGCGCCCGGCCTCATCGACGCGCACATGCATGTCGAATCCTCGATGGTGACGCTCCCGCGCTACGGTGAGGCGGTCATCCCGCGCGGCGTGACGAGTGTCGTCCACGACCCCCACGAGGTCGCGAACGTGCTCGGCGAAGCCGGCGTCAGGGGATTCCTCGCGGATGCCGCACGCACGCCACTGAAGGCGCGCTTCACCGTTCCGTCCTCGGTGCCAGTGTCCGACTTACAGGACGGCGGCGCGACGCTCGATGCCGACGCGGTCGCGGACTTACTCGACGCCGAGGGCGTGATCGCGCTCGGCGAAGTGATGAACGTCCCGGGCGTGCTCGCGGGCGACTCCGAGGTGCACGCGAAGATCGAGGCGGCGCGCGAGCGCGGCCTCCTGGTCGACGGTCACGCGCCGCGCCTCGGCGGCGACGACCTCCACGAGGTCGCACGCCACCTCGACACCGACCACGAGAGCATCGCGCTCGCGGAAGCCCGTGAGAAGGTCCGCGCCGGGATGCGTGTCTACCTCCGTGAGGGTTCCTCGAGCCGGAACCTCGCTGATCTCGCACCGCTCGTCGACGAGGTCGATACCCGGCGACTCTCGCTCTGCACGGACGACCGAGACGTGACGGACCTCCTCGCGGAGGGCGGCGTTGATCATGCGCTCCGCGCGCTCATAGACTGCGGCGTCGAGCCCGTGACCGCAGTACAGATGGCGACGATTAACACCGCGGACGCGTACGGCCTCCCGTTCGGCCGCATCGAACCCGGCGCGCCCGCCGACCTGGTCGTCCTCTCCGACCTCGCCTCGTGGGACGTCGAGTACGTCGTCGTCGACGGTGTCCTCAACCCGACCGCGGACGCGGCGGACCCGCCCCCGACCGGAATCGCGACGGACACGGTGGAGTTCCCCACGCTCGACGCCGCCGAGTTGGCGCTCGCGCATTCGGGAGCGGAGGAAGCGACGGTCCGCGTCGTCGACGCCGTCGGCGGCCTGCAGACCGGGCGGATGACTGCGTCGGTGCCGGTCGGCCCGCTCGCGGACGCCGAAACCGCCGTCCTCCACGCCGATGTCTCGAACGACGTTCTTCCGCTGGCGGTGATCGAGCGCCACGGCGGCGACGGCACGATCGGTCGGGGGTTCGTACACGGCCTCGGCCTGGAGCGGGGTGCGATCGGCTCGACGGTCGCCCACGACGCACACAACTGCGTCATCGCGGGTGCTTCCCACGACGCGATGGCGCGCGTCGCGAACCACCTCCGCGAGATTGGGGGCGGCATCGCCGCCTACGACCCGGAGAGCGAGGCGCTCGAGTCGCTCGCGCTTCCGGTCGCGGGGCTGATGTCGGACGCGCCGCTCGCCGACGTCCGAGCGCGCTTCGAGGGCGTCGAGGCGACGGCACGCGACCTCGGACTGCAGGGCGAGGCCGGACTGATGGAGCTCTCCTTCCTCGCGCTCGAAGTCATCCCCGAGTACCGCCTGACGAACAACGGCCTCGTTGACGTCGAGGCGTTCGACTACGTCGACGTCGTCGTCGACTGACGCACTCGCGCGGTCGGCACCCGATATCGCGGACGCACGTCCGCGTTTTCACGAGTGCGTTGCTGGGACCGGAAGTTCTAACCCGATCGAAGCGACAGGTGCACGCGAATGAGTGTTGACACAGTGATCGCGGGCGGGACACTCGTCACCGCCTCCGGAACGCGCGAGGGCGCGCTCGCCATCGACGACGGCGAGATCGTCGGCGTCGGCGACGAGGCCGCGCTCCCCGAGGGCGACGAGCACATCGACGCGACCGGCGACCTCGTCATGCCAGGTATCGTCGACCCGCACGTCCATATCGGTGACCACGTCTCCATCGATAGCTACGAGACGGCGACGCGCGCGGCCGCACTCGGCGGCGTTACGACGGTCATCGACTTCGCGTGGCAGGCGTACGCGGGTGACGAAAGCCCGTGGGACGAGCCAGCACCGCTGCTTGACGGCGTCGAGGAGAAGCGCGCGAACGAGGCGGAGGCGCTCATCGACTTCGGTCTACACGGGGGGATCCTCCGCGAGGACGACGACCTCTTCGAAGAGATGGGCGACGTCGTCGAGGCGGGCATAACGTCGTTCAAGATGTACACGGCGTACGATTACGGGCTCTCGAACGGCTTTATGGGACGAGTGTTCGAGCATCTCGCTGACCACGGGGCGGTCGGCCTCGTCCACAGCGAGGACGACTCTGTCTGTGAGGCCCGTGTCGAGGACCTGCGCGCAGCCGGCCGGGACGAGCCCGAGGCGTACCCCGAGTCGCGCCCCGATTACGCGGAGGCGATGGCCGCCGAGGACGCGGTACGCCTCGCAAGCGAGGCGGGTGCGAAGTACTACGGAATCCACACGACCGCGCGGGCATCCGCGGAAGTGATGGATCGGTTCCGCGAGGACGGCTCACGAGTCCGCGCGGAGACGTGCGTCCACTACACGACGCTCGACGACGCCGTCTACGCCGAGCAGGGGAACCTCCCGAAGATCGCACCGCCGATCCGCGCGCCGGACGACGTCGAGGCGATGTTCGAGTACCTCCGTCGGGGCGTGCTGAGCGTCGTCTCGACGGATCACGTCGCCTCGAAGCGCGCCGACAAGACGGATCGACCGTGGTGGGAGGGGCCGTTCGGGGCGAACGGCATCCAGCGCAGTCTCCCCGTCTTCCACGACGAAGCCGTCAGCGAGCGCGGGCTCTCCTACCCCTTCCTCGTGCGCGTCATGAGTGCGAATCCCGCGGAGACGTTCGGGATGCCGCGAAAGGGGACGCTCGATCCCGGGACGGACGCCGACATCGTCGTCTTCGACCCGGACGCGACCCACACCATCACTGCCGACGAGAACGCCTCGCGCGCCGACTACTCGATCTACGAGGGCCGCGGGGTCACGGGCCGCGTGCGAAAGACGTTCGTGCGCGGCGAGCTCGTCGCGGACGACGGCGCGATCGTCGCAGACCCGGGGCATGGCGAGTTCCTCGAACGCTCGATCCCGGCGTGGGAGACGTAGATGACGGTGCGAGCGATGCGAGCGAGTGCGAGCGCCGAATCGACGACTACCGACGGATTCAGCACACGATGAGCGAACACACGACGACGCTGGCGGCGTTGAACGACGCGGACGAGGAGACCTTCGTCGAGTTGCTCGGCGATGTCTACGAGGAGTCGCCGTGGGTGGCCGCGCGGACGCACGCGAAGCGGCCGTTCGACTCGGTCGACGAACTGGCGGCCGCGATGGCCGAGACGGTCGCGGACGCCTCGCACGAGCGGAAACTCGAGTTACTCCGCGCGCACCCCGACCTCGGCGAGCAAACGGAGATGACGGATGCCTCCGAGCGCGAGCAGGCGTCAGCCGGCCTCGATGAGTTGAGTCGCGAGCAGTACGAGGCGTTCGAGGAACTGAACGAGCGCTATCGCGACGCCTTCGGCTTCCCGTTCATCATGGCGGTGAAGGGCGCGTCGCCGGACGAGATTCAGGCCGCGATGGAAGAGCGCGTCGAGCACGACGAGTCCGAGGAGTTCCGGACTGCACTCGACGAGGTCCACGAGATCGCACGCCTCCGCCTCGAGGAACACGTGACTACAGGCGAGCTCGCGTAGTCGGAGATTGCGTTCGTCCACGTAATTCTCGGTTTAGTTCTTGCTGTGCGATTCTAACGCGAAGTTTTTTGTACATAGGTGAGAAGGTATCGGATGAACGATGACGACTCGTGAAACTCTCGCGGACAGTGACGACATCGGTGACTCGGGCGAACGCACGATGAACTACGGGAAAGAGCAGGTCGCCGTCTACCGGACGTACGCGACGCCGCTCGAGGATGTCCGGACGATTCCTGAATCCGACTTCGACGGCCGCGAGAACACGCTCTTCGGGTTGGACGTCCGCGTGCAGGTCGAAGGCGAGGAGTTCTTCCCGTCGTTCAGCGAGGGCGACAACAGCATGGTCGTCGCGACGGACTCGATGAAGAACTTCATCCTCCACCACGCCGGCGAGTACGACGGCGCGACGCTCGAGGGTTTCCTCGAGTTCGTCGGCGCGCGCTTCCTCGACACCTACGACCAGATGGAGGCGATCGAGGTGTCCGCGGACGAGATCGCGTTCGACGAGCGGCCCGTCCCCGCCGACGACGGGGCGGGCTTCGAGGCGAGCGACCTCGTCTTCGGCGTTTCCGACGACGAGTCCGGCTACGGTGAGATCGCGCTCGAACGCGACGAGGACGGCACCGTCATCACGGGTCAGACGAGCGGCGTCACTGACCTCGAACTCGTGAAAGTGTCTGGGAACTCGTTCACCGGCTACGTGCAGGACGAGTACACGACGCTCCCAGAGCGCGATGACCGGACGCTCTACATCTCTCTCGACATCTTCTGGTCATATGACGACGCGACGGACGCGCTCGGCGACGACCCCGAACGCTACGTGCCGGCAGAGCAGGTGCGCGACATCGCGGGAGTCGTCTTCGACGAACACGACTCGAACTCGATCCAGGACCTCATCTATCAGATCGGCCTACGCGTCCTCGAGCGCTACCCGCAGCTCGAGTCGGTGAGCTTCCAGGCAAACAACCGCACGTGGATCGAGGTGCGCGACGACCTCGAAGGCGACGCGACGGTGCTGCGCGAGCCGGCGCGACCGACGGGCTTCCAGCAGTTCTCGATGGATCGCGACGACCTGGAGGAAGAATAATGAGCGCCGGACTAACCACGCACGTCCTCGACACGAGCCGCGAAGGCCCCGCCGAAGGCGTCGACGTGATCTTGGAGCGCGTCGACGAGTCAGGCGACGACGAGATGCTCGTGCGTGCAACGACGAACGCGGACGGTCGCGTCGACGACCCGCTGCTCTCCGCCGACGAGATGGTGACTGGTACCTACCGGCTCCGCTTCGAGGTTGGCGCGTACTACCGCGCGATCGACGCCGAATCGTCGTTCCTCGAGACGGTGCCGGTGCGCTTCGTCATCGACGACGTCGAGGAACATTACCACGTCCCTCTCCTTCTCTCTCCCGGCGGCTACACGACGTACCGCGGGAGCTGATCCCCCGCGCTCGTTCCCGACGCTATTCTCCGGCGACGACGGTATTCCGGAGTGTGCCGACGCCCTCGTACGTGATCTCGATCTCGTTTCCGGGTTCGATCACGCCAGGGTTCGCGGGACTGCCGAACGCGACAACATCGCCCGGCTGGAGGGTGACGCGCTCGGAGAGGAAGGAAACGATTTCGCGCGGCGAGAAGAGCATGTAGTCGGTGTTCGTGTTCTGGCGTTCCTCGCCGTCGATCTCCGTGCGCATGTCGATGCCCGCGGGATCGAGGTCGGTCTCGATCCACGGTCCGAGGGGGCCAGAGCCATCGAAGGCCTTGCGCGCGGTGCGTCCCGGCTGGTCGAGGGCGTCCACGTCGTTCATGATCGTGTATCCCCGGACGACATCGTCGACCTCGGACTCGGCGACGTTCGAGCATTCTCTGTCGACGACGGCGGCGAGTTCGCCGGCGTACGTGACCTCCTCGGAGAACGACGGGTAGGGAATTGGTGTCCCGGGGTCGAGCACCGAGACGGGCGGCTTGATGAAGAAGTCGGGTTCGTCGGGGCGTTCGTAGTCCATCTGGTCGAGCGTCGCCGCGTAGTTCCGGCCGACGCAGTAGAGCGCGGATGGCCGCGTCGGCGCGAGCAGTTCGGCGTCGACGCCGACTTCGTACGTCTCGTTCTCCGTCTCGACGACGCCGTCGACGTAAGTTCCGGTCACGATGCCGTCCGTGGTCTGCACGCGTGCGAGTCGCATATGTATGCGTATCGCGAGCGGGCACAAGAAGACTCGCACAGCGGTGAGCCTTTCGAGGGCGTCGTGGCCCTACTCGATGCCGACGCGCTCGACAACGTCCGCGCCGACGGCGGCAGCGTCGCGCATGATCGCGGCCGGGTCCCCGAAGGAGCGGACGTCACGGCCGTCCATGACGAGTTCGCCCGCGCAGAGAACAGTCTCGACCTCGAAGCCCTGAGCGGCGTAGACGAGCGCGTGAACGGGATCGGGACACGGCGTGAGGTGGGGGTGGTCGAGGTCGACGATCGCGACGTCCGCGAGCTTGCCGGCTTCGAGCGACCCGAGGTCGTCCGCACGGCCGATGGCGCGCGCGCCGTCGATCGTCACCATGTCGAGGGCGGTCTGCGCGGGGACGACACCCGGATCACGATGGTAGCCCTTGTGCGCGCTTGCGACGGCACGAACGTCTGAGAGGGGATTGACGGTGTCGTTCAGGTTCGCGTTATCGGTGCCGAGACCGACGGTGACGCCCGCGTCGAGCATCTCGACGACGGGTGCGAACCCGGTGGCGAGGCGCATATTCGCCATGAAGTTGTGCGCAACGCTCGTCCCGCTCTCTGCGAGCAGGCGGACGTCGCTCGCATCGATCTGGACGCAGTGCCCAAGGAGGGTGCGCTCGCCGAGGTAGCCGACGTTCCGGAGGTACTCGATGCTCGAGAGGCCGGCGTCGGCCTCCTCGACTTCGGCCTCGGCGATATGCATAGTCGTCTGAACGTCGTGCTCTTCGGCGAGCTGATAGGCTTCCCGGAGGCCGCGCGCGGAGGAGGACGCGAGGACGATCGGCGTCGGCCAGATCGACTGGCGGCCCTCGGCGCTTCCGTGGTAGCGTTCGATGAGGCGCTCGGTCTCGCGGATCGCCCGGTCGGTGTCGATCGAGAAGTGGTCGGCGGGCGGGTGCTCGGTGTCCGCGTTCCGAATCTGATAGTCCGCGAGAAGCGCCTCGAAGGCCTCGTCCGGCGGGCTATCGGCGAAGCCCGCACCGTAGACGTTCCGGATGCCCGATGTCTCGTAGATATCGAGTTTCGCCTCGATGGTCTCCGGAGTGTCCCAGACGACCTCGGTATCGTTCTCGACGAACGTCGTGACGCCGGACTGTATCGCCTCCAGACAGTAGAGCGAGGCGGCGACGGCGTGTTCGTCGGGCATCATCGCGACGGATCCGGGCCGCTTGACGTTGTAGAGCCAGTCGTAGAGCCCGCGATCGGCGGCGAACGCGCCGCCGCGGAGAACGATGTCGGAGACGTGTGTGTGGGCGTTGATGAGACCGGGAATCACCGCGCCGCCGTCGGCGTCGACGACGCGCGCGGCATCGTAGTCGGCCACGATTTCTGCGGTGTGGCCGACCGCCTCGATGCGCTCGCCAGTGATCGCGAGCGCGCCGTCCTCGATGACGTCTCGGTCGCCGTTCTGTGTGATGACGCGACCGTTCGTGACGAGGACGTCAGCCACGCGTCTCACCGCCTGTTCGCTGTCCGTGATCCTTCTTGCGCATCACGTTCGGTCAGTCGAAACACCTCCACGTAAACGTTCGTGTGCATGTCCGCCCCCACCGCCATTCGCCTAATTGATCGCTCAATCGGATTCTAATTCCGGTAAAAGATAGCTATTCGTCTACTATATCGACCTAGTAGGGAAAATTTATACACTCAGGTGTAGAAGAGATAATAGGATCATCAATGAGTGATGGTGTATTCATGTGGATGAACGGGATTCACAAGGAGTTCCCAGGCGTTGTCGCCAACGACGACGTCGATCTCGACGTCAAGCGCGGCGAGATACACGGACTACTCGGCGAGAACGGCGCGGGAAAGAGCACGCTGATGAAGACGCTCTATGGGCTCTACTCTCCCGACGCCGGCTACATTACGCTCAACGACGAACGTCTCGACCTATAGTAGGAGTTAGAACTATTTACCCAGAGATTGTTGGAGGATGTAATGGACCACCTCGACGAGATCTCTCGCGAAGACCTCCAAGAGGCTCTCGACAACGTGGACGGAAAGAAGCCGACAGAACGACTGTTAGCGGCTATCGCGTACAAAAACGGGGTCACGCAAACCGAGCTTGCTGAGTGGCACGGTACCGGCCGGCGAACGATCTACAACTGGCTCAAGCGACTCGACACCGACGAGTCGCTTGAGCAGGCCGTTACTGATGCTAAGCGAACTGGGAGAAAACGTAAACTCTCAGAACTACAGCAACAAAAATTCGAAGATGCTGTCCACGATCCACCCAACGAGGTTGGGATCGACGCGCCGGCGTGGACGCCGGAGCTCGCCCAAGAATTTCTCGCTGACGCCTTCGACGTGGACTACTCAATCCCGAGCTGTCGGCGGCTGTTGAAAGAAGCGGGATTGAGCTATCAAAAACCACGCCGTACAGCCGCTGAATCGGATGAAGACGAACGAGAAGATTTCCACGACGAACTCAAAAAAAGCGAGCAGAGATGGACGCCACCGTAGTCTGTATCGATCAAACAAAGAAATCCGTCCAAGTTGAGCCGCGTGCCGCGTGGTTTCCGCGCGGCACGCGGCCTTCGGTTGAACTCTCTGGACAACGCGAGTGGACGTGTTTACTGGGCGCGATCACCGAAGACGGTGATCGCTTCTTCTCCCGATTTACTGAATACGTTACGGGCGAGCACGCGAAACATTTCATTTTAGCATTATGCGAAGAGTTTGAGGAAGAGCTACTCGTTGTCCTCGATGGAGCACCGTATTTCCAGGCGGCCGTCACGGACCTCGCGGACCGTGACGGCCTTGATTTCGTGACGCTACCATCGTACTCACCAGAGCTGAACCCTGTCGAGGAATGCTGGAGACAGCTCCAAGCAGCTCTCAGCAACCGCTTCTTTGACTCACTCGACGAGCTGACAACCGCAATCGATACCGCTCTTGACCAAATTTCCATCCCAAAAGTGAATAACTACTTCTAATCGATACTATATCTCATCCTCGCTTGGATTTCCCAGTATTACCGTCGATATATTTTTCACTTTGGCTGTTGACAGTGCTGGCGCTGTCGGTATCAGGCCTGGTTAGGGCCTCGGTGTAGCTAGGGCTACTCCAGCAGTCCGTTCATGGCTGCGTACTTCGTTACCGATAGCCGCCATCAAGGGTGCAACCTCAACTGGCTGGACACCACTGCGATGGGGTTGCACCTCGTCTTGGCGAGAGAACCCCACTGAGAAATACATCACTCCGTGTTTCTACGCCTAAGCGTTGTGAGTAACCCAGTCCAAACGGGTTTGAATACCATATGTTAACAGGGCCGCAAACGTGGCTCATGATATGGCCTATGAGAATATTGATGCTGAGCTGATAAATGAGCTTCTCGGAGATGGCCGCGCAAGCCTCCGCAGTCTCGCCGAGGAAATCGACGTCTCCGTGACAACGATCTCGAACCACCTCCAAGAGCTTGAAGAAGAGAACGTCATCACGGGCTACACACCAACCGTCGACTACGATAAACTTGGCTACGACATCACCGCTGTCCTCCAACTCAAAGCCGAGGGAGGTTCACTTCCCGACCTTGCCGCGCGACTCGGCGCACATGACCAGATGATCTCCGTCTACGAAGTGACGGGGAACTACGACATCATCGCCATCGGGAAATTCCACGACACGGATCACATGAATATGCTCATCAAGGAACTCCTCGGCGACGCCGAAATCGCCGAATCCGCGACCAGCGTCGTGCTCAATGCCGCTGCCGAGAACGAACAATTTGAACTCGCCACTGACGATTCACCAGACTAAACTATAGTAGTCACCAAAATTATCTACTCACTGCTCTCGCTGGATCTTCGAGAACCAGCGAATAGATCAGTCTTCAGCCGCTGCCCCTGCAAAGACTTCTAGATTCTACGACATCTGAATTAGGATGCCGTAGAACGGCTCGCACATGACTCTAGTTGACACAGCGGTCGTTCAATACCCAGAAGTCTTCGTAATGGCACTCGTCGAACACCGGTGTGTCTTATCAGGTTTCGAATATCTAGTGAGAGGAGAAGGTAGATAATTCCGGAGATTACGGTAGGACTCCTATCCAGTCCGGAAAGAGAAGTCAAGACTAGGTGCTGAGTGTGTGAGAGCACCTATCGAAATCACGTCCACTCCCGTTGCCGCGTAGTCGGGAACCTCCTCGATCGTAATACCACCGCTCGCCTCTGCAAGCACCCCTGTAGGCAGACGCTCGACGGCGTCTGCGGTCTTCTTAGGCGTCATGTTGTCAAGTAGAACGATGTCCGCGCCTGCATCGGCAGCTCGCGGGGCGTCTGCTGGTGTCTCCACCTCTACTTCGATTTTCGTCGCGAACGACGCCACTTTGCGGAAGCGTTCGACGGCAGTTTCCAGCCCCATTTCGGCGACGTGATTGTCTTTCACCATCACCATGTGCGAGAGAGTGAGGCGGTGGGTGTCACCACCGCCTGCAACGACCGCACGCTTCTCAATGCCCCGGAGGCCAGGTGTTGTCTTTCGCGTCGCCGCAATCGCGACGTCTGCGCTCTCCTCACGAGCGGCCTCCACAGCGCGCCGCGTCGCCGTTGCCACACCCGAGGCATGGCCGATAATATTCACGGCGACGCGTTCGCCACGCAAGACGCTTTGCGCGTCGCCCGCGACGTCGAGAACTGGCTCGCCAGCCTCGACACACGACCCATCGTCCACTAACGCGTGTGCATCACAGCCGAGGTAGTCGAAGACCTGTGTCCCCGCCTCCGTGCCTGCGAGGACACCGCACTCTTTTGCGATAAGACGACCGGCCGTCTCACCCGGCACGTCGTTCGTCACGTCGTGATGGCCAAGATCCTCGCGGAGCCAGCGCTCAACGTCCGTTGGTGTTATCGGCATTCGATCCCCTCCAGCGCGTGACAGCCTGCAGGCTCCGTCTCGTGGGCAGCACGCGCAAGTAGAAGGCCTGCTGTCGCGGCGTTCCGCAACTCCGCGACATTGCGCGCGGATCGAGTGCGAGCGTAGGCATCTGTTTCCCCCTTTAGTCGACGGAGTGCAGCGCACGCTCTCTCAAGGCCGTCGTCGCTCCGCCGGAGGCCGACCTCCTTACCAACAATCTCTTGCAGACTGGCGAACTTCCCGTCTACGAAGCTAGCGGGCAGTTCAGGATCCCGATCTCGTCGGTCAGGAACCTCAGGCGTCCCGTTTGCACGCTCAACGTTCGCGGCGTCCGCACCGGCCCGGCGGCCCCAAACAAGGCCTTCAAGAAGACTCGTCGATGCAAGGCGGTTTGCACCGTGGACGCCCGTGCGGGCGACCTCGCCGACTGCATAAAGTCGGTCGAGTGAGCTCCGACCGTGGTCGTCCACCGCGATGCCACCACACAGGAAATGCTCGGCAGGCGCAACCGGAATCGAATCGCGGTCGAAGTCGGCGTCACGAACGCGTTCGGCGAGCGCGGGGAACGTGTCCCTAAAGTCAAGCGGCGTTGTGTCAAGATATACTTCACCGGTACGCTCCCGCTCCTCGGCAACGGCGCGCGCCACGACGTCGCGCGGCGCGAGGTCAGCGTCTTCGTGGACGGCCGGCATGAAACGCTTACCGGTAGCATTCCGAAGTACGGCACCTGCGCCGCGGACGGCTTCGCTGATAAGTAGCGGATTCTCGCCCACTGTCGCAGTCGGGTGGAACTGGACGTAGGCGAGGTCTTCCAAGTTGGCGCCGGCGCGCGCGGCCATCGCGAGGCCGTCCCCCGTCGTAGTGTCGGGATTCGTTGAACGCGGGAAGCACGCGCCGACGCCACCCGTCGCCAACACGGTGGCGTCCGCGATTGCGGCCACCCGCTCGCCATCGGGATGGGTAAGGAAGGCCCCCCTGACACGCCCCTCGTCAGTGAGTAAACTGAGTGCTGCGGTATCTTCTAGGATCCGCACACCGTCTTGGTCGTTGAGATACCTGAGGAAGGGGGCAAGGAGATGTTTTCCAGTCTCGGCGCCGACATGACGAATTCGATCCTCGGAATGGGCAGCCTCTCTCCCATAGTCATCGGCGAACGGTACATCAAGCGTGTCCACAAGCACGTCCTTGACAACGCTATCAGATTCGGAGACGAGCACGTCAACGGCGTGTGGGTCACAGACGCCGTCGCCCGCGGTCACGATATCCGTGGCGAACGAGTCGGGATCGTCACGGGCGACGGCGACGCCGCCCTGCGCCCAATGCGTTGTCGTCTCCTCGGGCTGGCTTGCTTTGGTTGCGACGAGCACGTCTACACCTTCTTGGGCTGCGGCAAGCGCAGCGCTACACCCGGCGATCCCGCTCCCGAGCACGAGCACATCCGCCTTCATAGATCGAGCATCCGGTCGAGGGCGACTTTTGCGCTCGCGGCGACACCGTCGTCCACACGGACGGAGTTGTGTTCCTCGCCCGCGACGAGTGATTCGAGGATCCACGTGAGGTAATTCGGGTCCACCTGCCGCATCGCGTTACAATCCATGCAGGCGTCCCCGCAGAGTGGGTAGACGTCCACATCATCGTGCCAACGATCCAGGTGGTTTACCAGGTGAATTTCGGTACCGACAATGATCGCCTCGCCAGGATCGGCATCTGTGACCGTCTCCCGGATGGTCGCCGTGCTTCCCGTCACGTCGGCTGCCTCAACGACCTCGGGACGGCACTCAGGGTGGACAACGACAGTCGCGTTCGGGTGGGACTCACGTGCCTCAGCAACGTGCTCGGCCGTAAAGCGTTCATGGACCTGACAGTAGCCGTTCCAGAGGACGACATCGGCGTCCGCGACCTCGCCGTCGGCTTCATCTGCCCACGGATCAAACTCCACAGTCTGACTGCCGAGTCCCATCGCGTTCGCAGTGTTCCACCCGAGATGCTTATCCGGGAGGAAGCAGACAGCATCCCCCCGGGAGAGGGCCCACTCGAAGGCGGCATCTGCGTTCGAAGACGTGCAAACGAGACCACCGTGTTCCGCGCAAAACGCCTTCAGGTCCGCGTAGGAGTTCATGTACGTGATCGGGATCACGTCCCCGTCGACGGCGTCCGTAATGTGCTGCCATGCAGAGTCCACCTGAAGGGCTTCGGCCATCCCCGCCATCGGGCACGAGGCTTCCATCGAGGGGAGGTAAACTGTCTGGTCGTCGTCAGTGAGCAGATCCGCGCTTTCTGCCATAAAGGTCACGCCGCAGAAGATGACGTGTTCGGCGTCACTCGCGGCCGCGTACTCGCTCAACTGATAGGAGTCACCGATCTCGTCAGCATGCTCGACGACCTCGCGGCGCTGGTAGTTGTGACCGAGTACGAGTACGTCATCCCCAAGCTCGGCGCGTGCCGCCGCGATCCGCTGATTACGCTCCTTCTCGGAGAGGTCACGGTATCTGGACGGGAGTGCTTCAAGATTCCCATATTTGAACAAACTCAGTTCGCTCTCGACCTCCGTTGTTTCCATCTGTACCATAGCTGGTAGTGTCGTGCTAGCGGCATACTGACTCCTCTATGAAAAAGATTTGTCTTCAATAGTGGATAGAGAAGTCTAAGATGCTTCTGTAGATGGTATCGGAGAACATTCACGGAGGTATTATCACCTTATAGGGCTAAGTAAGCCACCCGGTGATCCCCCTGCTAACCCTGCACAAATACATTGACAGCCTCCTTCGCGTTTCCGCGGAGAAATCCCGGGAGGTTGGGTTCAGATTTCAATCTAATTATCGGAAAGAGTGCCGCAACTTCGTCGGTATTGCTGGTCATTACGCCGTGTATATCGCAGGAATTGATATGGGCTATTGGATAGTGATAAGGTTTCTATACAGAGAGATGAGCCGGAGCCAATAGGAGAACCAACGGATACCGATGAGTTCCATATCATCAAACACGGACGGATACCCAGGAAGCAGATTATATCAAACACTATTTAATACCCTGACGAATCTCCATTAATTGTATAGATATAGGAGTCATAAGATTCTTAATTCATCTCTATCGACTTACAGGAGAATGCATCGAGAGGAGATCGGTAGACCCCACGATGCTATACAGACCACAGACCGGGAAGAGACAACCGTCGAGGCCACCACTAACTGGAAACGGTGGGGTGGAATGCGGTGACGAATTCAGAATCAGCCACCACTGACACTGGCCAAAACGCCTCTCAACAGGGGCAAATTCCCCAACATCTACTGCGACGCATCGGAAGCGCGCTTCTCCTATTCAGCCTTGTCGCTGTCGAACCCGTCGCGGCCCAACAGACGACGGTTTGTAGCGCGAGCAAGCTGCCGACAATGATTGAGGGATTCTTCCAACTCACGACGGCACTCGGAATCATCGGCCTCGCCGTCGTCTGGCAGGCAGACTCCCTTATCGATATGTTCACGCTGAACCCCGAGCAGAAGAAGGACATTAAGCGGCACAAGCGGTCAGCACTCAAATCCACCGCGATACTCGTCGTCCTCGGCCCGCTCTACACCGTCGCCGGCTCCATGATGGGGCTCCCACTGGCGAGCTGCGTGAACCTCGTCCCCTGGTAACACTACTTCGTAATGATGGTGGGCACTCGGTTCCTCTCAGTAGCGGTCGCCACCCTGCTCGTCGCTGGGACAGTTGCAGGACTCGCCACTGCAAGCCCCCCACGACCGGGAACCGAGGGGAATGGACTCACGGAGAATCAATCCGCGACCCTCTGGTCGCATGATGCTGACAACTACACAAGCGAAACGAGCTACCACCAGCGATACGGCGAGCATCGGACGGCCCTCCAGCAGGTTGCGAACGGAACAGACCTCACGTTCACCCGACCCCCAGCGACTGCCGCGACATGGACTCGCCACGATTTCCGCGATCTACCCACCAGTGGCCCGCAGATATCGCTCCATCCGCCAACAACTGACCTTAAGGATGGCGTCTTTATCGCGGATGCTCACGCGACGATTTTCGCCGCGCAGCCAGCAACACGGGCACATCGCGCAGCTGATTCGACAACGCGGTATCTCGCCCCGAACGGAACGCTGCGCGGCTTCGTCGACTATCGCGTCCGATACCCAGACTCATCGGCGTCCGAGCATCGGCGTGTCGACTGGTCCCTGCTCAGCCACGAGATATCGAGTATCCAGCTCTTGCAGGACGGGAGTCGTCTCGCGACCAGTCCCGGCTCACACACGCCCGTTCTCCACTACCAGCTCGACGATACCGGTGAGACACGGATTGCGCTTGAGGCGACGATTCAGGTCCGCGTCCAGAAGACCGTACGTATCAACGGAACGGTCGTCGAGCGAACGACGCGAACCGATTCCGTGTCCGTCTCAGACTCGTTGGCGGGAACCGTCTACGATCTCTCAGCGTACCCCTACTACGCGACGTATCCAAACGGGGACGCCGGCGTCGCTATCTTCCAATCCCTCCCATGGCGCGGCTACACCCTCACCGAGAACGGCAACGCGAGTGTGCGCGGTGTCTGGCGGTTCTACACCGCCCGCCACACTGCCTGGGATACACTCGTGAGATCCACCGCAGACGGCGACACACGGGTGGCGTCGGACGCGATTCCCGTGTCCGTTCACGCGTATCCCTCGCGGATCGGGCCGGTCGCCGAGCCGGTGCGGACGGGTCCGTCGATCATTCAGACGTGGGGCCAGAATCGCTCAGCGCCTACATCGACGATCGGGGATGATGTCCACATCGACGTCGTCACCCGGAACTACACGCCGACACACGGCCTCGCGGTTCGCGCTAATCGCGTTAACCGTCAGGCGCTTCGCATCTCCGGTATCGTCCGTGGTGTGAACGCGAGCATCTCTCAGCCACCAACCGGTTTGAGACGCCAGTTACACCAGAGTACGCTCACCGCCCACATCGTCTCGCAGACGGCGTCAAAGGCGACTGTCCGGCTCACACTTCACGACGCCGTGACCGGGAAGCCAATCGCGCTCGGGCAGAGCAACCGATATCCGATCCTCCGGAGTTTCCGTGAGGGATACGTCAGCATTAACGGCCGGCACGTGACGACGAATGCATCCGGGGTTGCAGTCGTCACGCTTGAGGATCCCGGGATCTACACCGCACGCTACCAGCCCGAGTCGTGGCTCAACACCGACCCTGCGTACGTGAGTGATCGAGCCAGTGTGCGCTGGCATCCGCTGGGCACGCTCGAAGGGTGGTTCGCCCTCCTTATCGAAGCCGGATGGCGGCTACTGCCGTTCGCAGTGATGTTCTATGCAGGCTATCGTCTTCTCCGCCTCTTCAACGTTGATCGCTTCCAGCACCCATGACTGACAGACACCCATCCATCGACCGTCGAACAGCCCTCCAAACACTCGGCAGTCTCACCCTTGCCGGCATCGCCGGCTGCCTCGGTAACGACGGTTCGACGCCGTCGAGTTCGTCGACAACGGGTGGCACGTCTCCGTTTGCGGACGTCCATATACAGGGGACGCGGCTCGTCGTCGAACTCGCGAGTAGCGCGGATGTTGAACACGTGAACCTTGTCACACCGAACGGCTCACTCTTCGGCACACGCGGCGTCGCGCAGGGTACAAGTCGCGTCACCATTCGTCTTTAGCTAATACTCAGAGTAATACTGAATAGCATAGATCTGGAGGTAGATTTTGTTAGAACACGACCGCTATGGGCCGAAAATAGGGACTCTAAAGAATCTGTATCGTCTACTATCAGTAGTAACAGCGGTTCAGTCGCTATATTCGCCCTAGTATTTCTTCCATACATAATATTTACACGAGATATTACCACTGGTCTTAGCTAAAGACGAATGGTCGCGTCACCTTCGACGTCGGCACCACCTACACACCCGGTGAATACGAGACCGTCGCCGTTGACGGCGACCAAACGCTCGGCACCACTACCCGTCAGCTCCGTCCCGACCTCCAAATTCTCGACATGGGCATCGGGCGAAACCAGCCCGACCATCCGTTCTAGTTTAGTGGCAGTCAAAGGCGAACTCACCCGATTCAACGTCTCTGCGTAACCGTTG